>JBEBGH010000197.1:0-9892 GCA_040081565.1 Pirellulaceae bacterium | reverse complement strand
ACTCTAGTCCGAGCCATGAATTCGGACTTCGCATTTCAAGCAGAAACGTTCATTGTAAGTGCCGTGTCGGGTTTTGAATACTTTGGTTTATCGTCAATGTTCCGCATTAAGTGCATGTCGTTTCACCAGATTGAAACGTGAATCCGTTTCGTGCTCTCATCAATCGTATCTTGGACAATCAGTTTGCTCCGCACCGTTCCGGCGCTGTCCTTGCTGGTGATCCATAATGAGTAACATCGGCTGGAATCAGTCAACAACGATTCAAGTTTCGTTCGTTTTTTCGCATTCAATCCCAATGAATTAAGGAACTGTGCCGAGAGGGCGTCTGGGGACTTGGCCCGCATTTCCACAAGTTTACCTGCCTCTGCCGGGCTGATTGCCAGTTTTGCAATTTCGGCGAGGGTCTCGTCGTCGGCCGCTGCAAAATGCAGTTTTCCGTCTGGACCCCAAAGCGTAAGCCGTTGGGTCGACAAACGGAGTTGCTCGGCTAACAAAACAGAATTTGTGTCGGTCGATTCGAAAACTTGTCCCCAACTTTCAAACGCCGCTTTGCGCGGACTCAGGTCGAAGTTTTTGTTTTTGCGAAAAAAGATCGAGGGGAGGTCCGATGACGCCGCGAGCGTTCGCATGATTTCTATCGCCGCTTCATCACTCCGTTCGACCAGCACCCGATTCAGGTTTGCTTTGGCTTGTTCGTCGGCGATCTGTAGTTGAAATTCAATCCCTCCCAATTCAATCGCGGCCGCACGCCGTGGAATTGGCACTTCAACCGACGGGATTTCCTCTCCTTCGTCGCGTCTTTTCGGTTTAAGGCTTTTTGATTCCACCTGTTTCTTCAAGATGAATGGAGCACGGCGGAAGACCAGTCTCTGACAACTCGCTTCGCCCCAGCGTATTTGCAATTCGTCTTGCGCTTGTTTCACATCCAATGCCGCCATCAAACTTCGCCGCGCGACGCCAGCCAGTAACAGGCCCGCGATGGCAATCAGCAAAACGGTTGTCACAAGAATATAGCCGCGGCGATGACGTCGTTTCCTCATTCTGCCACCCCGTGACGCACGAGCATTTCGTCCACCTGCAGTTTCGGCAGTCCTGAATCGTCGATGGAAAAAGCACGCAAGCGAAGTTGACCAGGAGAATTCACCGGCTTTTGATCAGCCTGACCATCGACAAAAGGAATCCAGGACCTGGATCGGGTCTCGAAAAAAAGTAGTTCAAAAAATGAAATTCCCGCACAGACCAGCTGCCGTTCGTTGGTAACGGAGGCACTGTCCGGATGGTTTTCGGTTCGCACTAGCCATGGTCGACCGTCGGCCGTCTGAATTTCATAGACGATCTGGCCGCGAATATTGGTTGCGGCAAACGGGGCTGCCTCGTTTCCACCGTAGCCGTCAAATTCCAGGCGAGTTGGACCCATTTGCATCAAACGGGAATTCGCGAAATCGCGCTGAAGAGCAGCGACCATAGGTTCCCACCCTCGATCCGTAGTTTGCTCAAAAAGCGAATTACTCATGCGTTTGAGACTGCCCAGCACCGCGAAAACAGAAACAAGCAAAATCGTTGAAAGGGTTGCCGCGACCAACAGTTCAATCGCGGTCATCCCTCGTCTCGGATTCCTGATGCGCCCCGTCATGACTACGGCTTCCTTTCGATCAAGAGCTCAACCGACGCCAAAACTTCGCGCGCATCCGTGCGGCGATGATCAATCACTTCGACCAGCAACGCTTCGGCTTGCCAACTGCTGTCGAAACTCGGAATCTGCAAAACGGTTGTTTCCCAATGCCAATGAGGTTGGTCCGTCATGACTCCTCCGTGATTGCGGGGGAATTTGTCGGCGGCAAACCACTCGGCGATCAGAATGTCGAGTTGGTGAATTGCCAGAGCGCGGTTCGCAGCGGTCGCGACTTGCCGTTGATGTGCGCTGAACCCGATCAGAATGGAAACGAGCAATGCCCCAACTAACGCGATGGAGGCAGCGACTTCCACCAATGTAAGGCCATTACGGCGATAATAAGGCCAGCGCGCCATGGACTTGCTCCGCGGAATCCAATTCGGTCATCTGTCCTGTCGTTCCCGCGAACAAAAGCCAGCGTGTTTGCTGAAACGGACCACTTAAATGCAATGCAAACGTTTCGCATTGGCCATCCACTCCGATCATCATGGCCGTCGTCCCTTGATTCGACACCTTTCCAGACACAATGAGTTGGTCGACAACCATTCCTCCCTGAAAAGTCAAACACTGACTCGGGCTGGCGCCATTTCCGACCTGCAACTTCTGGGCCTCAAAGTCCATTATTAATATTTGCGGTTGACGCGCCCTCCGACATTGCTTGCGCTGCAGTGTTTGCCAAAAATCAATCTGCTCGATGGTGTTGCGAAACCGGATCTTTTGATAGGGCTCGCGAAAGCTGACAACCGCTAACGTAGTGAACAGCGCGAGGATCGTCAGTACCACGGAAAGCTCGATGAACGTGAATCCGCGCCGCCGTTTCATTTCAAAGTATCCAGACTGGAAATGTCGGCTGCTGTCCCGGTTCCGCCTTCCGCCCCATCAGATCCAAAACAAATCACTTCAAACTCGGCTCCACCGCGCCCCGGCTGATTGTATTGGTAGGGGCGTTTCCACGGGTCGATCGCCGGTTTCGTCAGAATGCCATGCACGAATTCCTTCGTGGGCTGCACGAGGACGCTTAGGCCTTCGGCACTCGTGGGAATTCGGCCATAGGCGCCTTCGTAGGTTGTAATGGCTTCTACAATGTGGGCCAAATCTGTTTCGACGCGCGTTCGATAAGCCCGCTTCATGTAGCTGCGCACGCTGAGGGTTACCACCCCGGCGAGCAGGCCGATGATGACAATCACGGCCATCACCTCAAGCAATGAAAAACCGTTCCGCCTTCGGAAACGAGGTTTCGAGTTGGTTCGCAAACTTCGCATTCTGGTTTTAGAGTACATTGCCAGCCTCCAAGATCGGTAACATGGTCGCGAACAAAATGAATCCCACAAAGATGGCCAACAACAGAATTAATATCGGTTCAATCACTGCTGAGAATCTTGCACTGGCGCTGGAAACTTGTCGGTCATAATCTTCAGCCAGTCGCAACAGCATTTCTTCCAGTTTACCCGATTTCTGACCCACGGAAAAAACATGAACCACTAATGGGGGGAAAAAGTTGGCTCGCTCCATTGCTTCGCCCATGTCGCGGCCCGCATTAATCCGCTCGGCGCAGTCAATTAGCGCATCATGGATCAAGACGTTTCGCGTCGAACGTCCGGCGATCTCGACGGCCTTGAGAAAGACAATTCCACTGCCCAGTAAAGTCGAAATCACCATCGCCACTCGCGCAATTTCCTGTTTCAACGCCATTGATCCGATCACCGGCAATCGAATCAGTAGGCGATACCAAGCTCGACGTCCTGCTTTGGTGCGCATCAACACGATCAAACCAACAAACCCAATCACCAAGCCGGCCAATAGCCACAGGCCGTAGCGCAGCAAGATATCGCTTAAGAACTTCAATACCATGGTCGGCCAGGGCAGTGTTCTTCCGGCTTCCTCAAGATTCGACAACAGCATGGGTACAACAAATGTCATCAGGAAAATGGAAACGCCAATGCTGACTGTCAATACGATGGCCGGATAAGTCAGAGCAAGGATCACGCGATCCTTGAATTCCAGAGATTTCTGTTTGAATTCGGCCAGCCGCCGGAGCACGGTTTCCAGATTCCCCGAACTCTCGCCTACCTCGACCATGTTGATCGTCAACGCGTCGAAAACTTGCGGCTGTTGTGACATCGCCTCGGCGACACTACTGCCCGCCTGGATTTGGTCGCGCAACATGAGGATCGACGTTTTAAATGGTCCCCGATATTGTTGGATTAGCGTATTCAGGGCATCGGAAAGGGGCACGCCAACGGACAACAGCGTCGACAACTCGCCAGCCATTGCGGCAACTTTGGCTTGATAATTCTGCGGCCAGCCGAATGCAAAGAATCGATTGAATTCATTTCGCGTTTGCGGAACTTCTTCCCGGATTTCACGAACCGTCAGTCCTTGCCCACGAAGTTGATCGCGCGCCTGGCGAGGACTGTCTCCGGCGATCACTCCCGAAACAGCAGTTTGGTTTGCATCAAGTGCTTTGTAGGAATAAACCGCCAACTCTATGCCTCGTATGAGAAGAATTTGTCTCATCATAGCTTTGATGCGACGGAATATCCAGATTTCCTCAGCCCGCAATTCGACAATTGACGGATGCGAGAACGTATGAAGACCTCAAGGGATTCCGATCTCAAAACTTTACAAGCGAAAGACTTTGGAAGATTACCAGTTGACGTCGAAGCGGAGGGCCAACAGATTGCTCTCCGTTATCCCAAAGGGCGTGTCGCGAGTGGTCAGTGGATGAATCCAGTCAAACATCCAACGAGTCCGATCACTCCAATACCAATTGAAACCGAATGTGAAGTCGTTGTACTGCCCACTCGAAAGATTGCTCAGATCGAGGTGCGACCAACGGGCTTTAGCTTCGATTGCTCCCCAACATGTTTGGCCCGCAGTGGGCTTGAAGTTGTTTATGGGGACGTTGCGTCCAAACTGAGCTCCATGTTGTCCATACCGTTCAAAGATTCGATTCTCGCCAGTCACGAAATAACTGGCATGCAGATACACGCCGTTGACCGTCACCGAGTCACCTAATAACACATTGACATTGGAGAGGAAGGCTTCTGACTGCAAGGCCACTCGACCCATTACAGCCGCCGCCTCGATGTTTCCAGTCGTATAGCTATGGGCGTTTATCACATCGCTGTCGATCAACCGGGGACCCTCGCGAGTTTGTGGGCGAGCTCGAAACCGTACACGGTCATCGTGATCATTCGTATGCAGAACTCCCAGCCCGGTGTGCAGCAAATACCGGCCATTGGAAGGTTCGTCATAGTACGGCAGCCACGTCACGCGCCCAGCCAGGCGAAGACCTTGGTTGTCGTCGATCCGTTCCTTCAGCGTGTCGCTGATCCCATCAAAGAAAATGCCTGACGACCAAGTCACCCGCCGATCTGTCGACGCGTTGTAATTCGCTATCCCCACCTCACGATCAACGGCAAAGACGCCTTGAGTGGGAATTGATCGCTCGAGAAAAATATTGTTCGTGTCGTTTGTAACTTGTTCGAGACTGAACGGCACAAAGAAATTTCCGAAGCGCAGCCGTCCAATTCCAGGAACATGGTTGAGCGAAAAATAAGCGTCTTTGACGTCGGGAGAAGTTGCGGTTCCCGGCGGGCTGTCTCCGATCGATTCTGGTTCCAAGGTCACCTGCAACCGGAAATCACAATCTCCATAGCCCGAGCCATCCGCCACCAAGCGTAATCTGCGGAATTCAAAATAATCCTGTTGTCCCACGATAGATGGCGCTGCTGTTGTCCAATTCACATAGTCCATTTGCACATGGCCGCCCAACTTCACCGTCCACTTATCATCGGACCTGTTGTTCTTCACCGATTCGGCATTGTTTGCAATCGTTCCGGGTGCCTGGTCTGAAGCGATTGGCTCGCTCTTCAATTGGCTCCCAAGCCGATCGGCATTGGAGCGTTCCAGTTTTTCAATTCGTTCAAGAAGTTTTTCGACGGTGACGGGTTCTTCAGTTGCGTCGAGTCGACCCAAATTGAGATCAGATTTAGCTTCGAGTTTTCTGGAGACGGCATCAGTCGCGGGGGCTTGAGCCCAAATCATTTGCGCCGCGAAAACGCTGACGAACGCGACGAAGTAAAACGGGAATACGTTTCGTTCGAAACCCATGACTTAACAATTCCCGGACTTGCCACTGGCTGAAACGGATTGATTCGTCAAGAAGAACGCCAAGGTTTGCAGACGAACGGATCGAAGAACCAAAAAATGATGCTTCGAACTCACTTCGGTAAAATCGGCAAACTTTGCCAACCGTATTGAATGCACCGAATAGAAGGCCTCAAGGTCTGCCAGCCTTGTGGGTAAGCACCCCGTGAATGCTAGCTGCGGAGAGAATTCGAAGGACCTAGTGCGGAATGCGGTGGCCTAGTCGATCGCGTTTCGTGGTGAGGTAATTGGCGTTGTGAACATTGGCTGGCGGCAACAATGGTACTTGGTCCACGACCTCCAGGTCGTAGCCCCGCAGGTTGAACGCCTCCAATTTTTTGGGATTGTTGGTCAACAATCGGATCTGGCGCAACCCTAAATCCTTGAGGATTTGAATTCCCACTCCATAGTCGCGACTGTCGGCCTGGTAACCCAAGGCCAAGTTTGCATCAACGGTGTCCATGCCGCTGTCCTGCAAAGCATAAGCGCGGATCTTCTCAGCCAGCCCAATCCCACGGCCTTCCTGCGGCAAGTAAACAATGACGCCATGCCCCTCCGCCGCAATTCGTTCCATCGCCATGTGTAACTGATCTCCACAATCGCATCGCAGTGACTCCAGCAAATCACCTGTGAAACAACTGCTGTGCATTCGCACGAGCGGCGCTTTTGTCTGTTTTGAGGGTTCCCCCATTACGAGCGCGATGGGCTGTTGGCTTTCAAATTTGACGTTGTAGGCCACAACTTGGAAGTCGCCAAATCGTGTTGGCAGCTTCGCCGTCGCAATCTGGGAAACCAGCTTTTCGCTCGTGCGTCGATGCGAAATCAAGTCTTCGATGGTGATGATTGGCAGAGAGTGCCGGTGGGCGATCTCCATCAGCCCATCACGCGTTGCTCGATTGCCGCTCTCGTCCAGTACTTCGCAAATTACTCCCGCGGGAGCCAACCCCGCCATCCGCGCCAAATCAACGGCCGCTTCGGTGTGGCCAGCGCGACGCAGCACTCCACCTTCGCGCGCTAACAGCAAATGGACGTGTCCTGGACGGACAAAATCGGATGCTTTGCTGGCTGGATTGCAAATTTCTCGAACGCAAAAGGCTCGTTCTGCCGCCGTGATTCCCGTTTTGGCAGACACGTGATCAAGCGGTGTCAGGAATGCCGTTTCCAATTTGGTTGTATTCGTTTGAACTAGCGGCACAACCTCTAATCGTCGCGCCGTTTCAGCCAAAATTGGCATACAAAAATCACCACGGCCACTCAACAGGAAGTTCATCGACTCCGGCGTTGCTAACTCCGCCGCGCAAACAAAATCACCTTCATTTTCGCGGTCCTCATCATCCAGCACGATCACAACGCCGCCCCGTTTGATTTGTTCGACAGCCTCAATAATCGTAGAAAATTTGAATAGTTCCATTGCTTGCTCGGGATCGGATTGAAAAGTGTCGAGGCCTATGCTCTTGATGTCTGCCAACAAATCGGGAAAATCGCCCGAATCGCGGATAAACCTATTAACTCACAAGTCCCCTGTGCCCTATTATAGAGTGAACTCAAAATTCAGGGAGCAGTTGAACGGACTATGTGGTGGCGTCTCTACCGTTCATTTGGGCAGCAACCCTCGCAATCGTCATCATTTGTCGCAGGTTTCCGATGAGCGGGCAACAATCCGATTCGCCTAAGCCATCGCCGTCTGAAGAGTTTGTGAAACACGGACTTCGGTTTACGGTTTTCCTGTGGACGAGTGTTTGCCTCACATTTGCCACGGGAATGTCAATGGCTCAAGAATCCACGGCTTCGACAGCCAAACCAAACTCATCCGCGATGTCCAGTAAAACTAACTCGTCGACGAATCAAAACCCGAAGTATTTCGCCGTCAGGAAAACAGGCGGAGTGGAATTTGCGCGGGGACCAGGCTGGCGGCTGAAGTTGGATATTTACACGCCACAAGGCCCAGGCAAATTTCCCGCCGTCGTGATGTTTCATGGCGGAGCTTGGGCATTCGGCAGCAAATTAAATTGGAGATTTCACGCACAACGCCTTGCCCGTCAAGGCTTCGTCGTGATTACCCCGAACTATCGGCTCGCGCCGTGGCATCCGTTTCCGGCGCAGATCATTGATTGCCGCAACGCCGTCCGCTGGACCAAGGCGAACGCAGAGCGACTTCAAATCGATCCTGAACAGATCGGAGCTTACGGATATTCAGCCGGGGCACATTTGGCGCTGCTGCTGGTGACCAACCACAAACAATTCGAACAGGCTCAAGATATTCCTCAAGAACTTCGCGGCTTCGACCCGAGCATCAAAGCCGTGGTGGCGGGAGGCAGCCCTTGCGACTTCGACTGGGTTGGCGATCGCTCGCTCGCACTTTGGTATTGGCTGCGGGCAACAAAGAAAACAAATCCCGATATTTTCCGCGACGCTTCTCCACGAGAGAATTTTTCTGCGGACGTGCAAACGCCGATCTTTTTCTATCACGCCGAGTTCGATCGTGTCGTCCCAATTGCCTCGGCTCAACGACTTCACAAACTCACGTTGTCGTCCGGCAACGTTTCTAAATTCATTACGCTCAAGGGCAAAGGCCATTTCCAAGGCTTCATCTACACCAAAATCGTCGATGACGCGGCAGATTTTTTAAAAGAAAATTTGGCGATTCCTTCTGGAAAAAATGTTCCAGATCAAGGCACATCGCGTCCCGTGCAGCCCCAATTTCAAAAACAATAGGACAAGCACATGCAAGCCGTTTTGGACCGCGAAGAATTTATCGAACAAGCACACTTGTTTCGTGCGTTGTCGCTTCGCAGCCACGGCGCGGAACCGGCTCAGGAACTTCTGCGCTCAGTCCGCGAAGAAATTCTTTCGACAACCAAATTGCCGATGGCGATTGACTACCTTCTCGCCGAATTAAATCACGTCGGAACAATGTCGACCGCGATGCGTCGAATGACGCACTATTTCACACCGTTTCAGACGTTTCTCGTCGAACAAGCCGAGTCGGACCGCAGCCGCTTCGATATGACCCGAGCCTTCATGATCCTTGAGTCAGAGGCCAATTTCCGAGCCAATCTCAGCAAATTGCCTGCATTTTTCTTTTTTCAGTTCGAGGTCCTTTGCCGCAATCGCTTGCCGTACGACAAAGGCCTCGAGGCCATGGCGTCGGATCCCATTTTTGACGAAGTCTGGCAGCAATGGATGATGGGCGTTCGGCACAAGATCGGACTCGTGGAACTCGCTGACCTCGTTTACGTTCATAGCGATTACTACGTCATTCGCAGTCAACAAGACGGCAGCGACGCGATCCGGCCAGTGCCCATTTTGTTTGGCGAGAAGGAAGGCCGCATTGCCTTGGCCAACCGGCGAAAGGAACCGTTGTACTTTTTTTCAGCCTTGCAACGTCAACTGAATTACCCGGCGGTTCCAAAACAAGAAATCAAAGACCCCGCCGAGGATTTGCTTCCGAAATTGGCGAAGCAAATCGAGAAAATGGAAGTGCGAATCAAATTGCTGGAAGACGAACAGCGCGAAAAGGGCATCGACCTCGAGAAATTTTTCAAACGCCCTGACAGTCCTTCGATCGATTGATTTCAGATCACGCTACCAGGGCAAGTGATCGAGATCGACGTTTCCGCCACTGAGGATGACACCGACTTTGAGCGGACGACCCAGGGCAACCGGAAGTTTGTAAAGTGCCGCGGCGACCGCAACGGCTGAACTTGGTTCGATCAACAACTTGGTCCGCTCCCAGAACAGACGCATCGTCGCCACAATCTCGTGCTCTTCAATCGTCAGAATTCCTGTCACCTGGTCGCGAATGATCGGCCATGTCCACGCACCCAAATTAGTTCGCAGGCCATCGGCAATGGTCTGGGGGTGGTCGTTGAACACCAACTCTCCTCGGGCCTTGCTGCGAAAGGCGTCGTCGGCACCGACCGGTTCCGCACCAAAGACCTGAATGTCTGAACTAATACCCTTGGCCGCAACACAAGTTCCCGCGAGCAATCCGCCGCCGCCTACCGGAGCCACGATCAGATCGAGATGGCCCACTTCCTCACAAAGTTCCATGGCCGCGGTGCCTTG
>JBEBGH010000196.1:0-9893 GCA_040081565.1 Pirellulaceae bacterium | reverse complement strand
CCGGAACGGAAGTTCTGCCATTCTGAACGCCAGCGATAAACTTGATGTCGTCGCAATGAACTCGATGGGTGAAGACACGAGTTTGTTTAACGCGACTCCGGCCTTCGCCAATGGAAACTTGTTTGTTCGCTCAAACAAGGCTCTGTATTGCATCGGCAAATAAGTAGTTTCCTGAATGACTCATGGAAGATAAGCGGCGCGAGTAAACCTCCGCCGCTTTTTTTGTTTCGTCTCGCAACGACAAGTTACAAGGTCAAGCTGCCAGCTGTGAAATTTTTCGAGAGATGTCAGAATTATTAATGACTTTGACGCCGCATGAATCTTTTGACGTTTTGTTTCGAGGATCGTTTTCGTGACCAACCAGTCAGCGCCCCAACTCAAGTCAAGTTACGACGCGGTCATTGTCGGCAGCGGCCATAATGGTTTAGTCGCGGCGGCCTATTTGGCGAAAGCCGGCCGGTCGGTGCTCGTGCTGGAGCAGAACGATTACATCGGTGGAGCAACCGCATCGCAACAATTGTTTCCTGACTATGACGCCTGGATTTCACGTTACGCCTACCTGATTTCACTGCTGCCTCGCCAGATTGTTGACGAATTGGGCCTCCAGTTCACGACCCGCCGACGACAGATCGCTTCGTTCACTCCATACTCTGATTCGAATGGCAATTCGAACGGCCTTGTGATTTCCAATATCGACGAGCAACGGTCCCGCGATTCGATGTTCGAATTGTCTGGAAATCATCAGGAATGGGCCGGTTTTCAGCGTCTTCAGGAACTGGAGAAATCGATTGCAGAAGTCGTTTGGCCGTCGCTCCTGGAACCGTTGAAATCTCGAGCCGACTTTCGACGATCGCTTCAATCCGACCAGCAGCGCGAGGCTTGGGAGTCATTTGTCGAACGGCCTTTGGGTGAAGTCGTCGAACGAGTTGTCCAAAACGATTTGGTTCGCGGCTTGGTGTTCACCGATGCCAAGATTGGAGTGTTCACGTATCCGCTCGATCCATCTTTGATTCAGAATCGATGTTTTCTCTACCATGTGATCGGCAATGGCACTGGCGAATGGCAGGTTCCCGTCGGAGGGATGAGGGCGCTGGTCGATTCGCTGGTTGCAACGTGCCGAGCGGCTGGAGTTGAGTTTCTGACACAGGCGACGGCCCAGCATGTGGAGTTGGGTGATTCGTATCGCATGGTTACGTTTCAGCATCAAGGCCGCCAACTCTCAGCTGGGGCTCGCGACGTGCTTATTAACGCCGGTCCGCGTACGTTTGCAAAACTGATGGGAACTAAATGGCAACCGATCGCGACCGATGAAGGTTCTGTTGTCAAGGTAAACATGCTGTTGCGACGATTACCAAAGTTAAAAGCGACAGGGCTGAGCCTGGAAGAGGCTTTTTGCGGCTCGTTTCATATCGACGAGGGCTACGGGCAAATGCAACAGTCGTTTGCGAAAGCAGAATCGCGACAGATTCCCGACCCGATCCCTTGTGAAATGTATTGCCATACGTTGACGGATCCATCGATCCTGTCTCCGGAATTACAGCGGGCCGGTCATCACACGCTGACGTTGTTTGCTCTGGACATGCCGTATCGCCTCTTCGCCGACAATCATGATGAACGGCGAGAACAAGTAAAACGTTTGTTGCTCGACGGCCTTGAGCGTGTTTGCGCGGAGTCGTTCGTCGACTGTTTGGCGCGGGACGCGTCGGGCAACTTATGCCTCGAGATCAAAACGCCGCAAGACTTGGAGCGCGAGATTGGTTTAGATCTGGGAAATATTTTCCACAGTTCTTTATCGTGGTTTTTTACCGACGAACCGGACGCTGTCGGCACTTGGGGAGTAGAAACCGAATTCTCACGGGTCTATCGCGCCGGATCGTCAGCGCTGCGAGGCGGAGCCGTCAGCGGTATCCCAGGGCGAAATGCGGCGATGTGCATTTTGTCCAAGGAATAAGCCCCGTTCAAGCCGCGGCGATAAAATTAGACCGCGGCGACGCAAGTTGCCTTCGTGACAGCCAGTTGTCGAACGGATTTTAAGAAAAACTCAATTTCTTCTTCGGTTGTGGCTGCGCTCGGCGAAACGCGAACGCCACCATTTGGAGCGGTGCCAATCGTTTGATGAAGCATCGGTGCACAATGCACACCACCTCGAGTACAAATCCCGAAATCGGCATCGAGCTGCGCCGATACGGAACGGGCTGGCCAACCCGCGAGATTAAACAGCAAAACGGGGGTCCGATTCCGCGTGTCGGGTAGGCCGTAGAGAGTGACTCCCTCGATCTGCCGCAAGCCATCCAACAGTTGCTGAGTCAGCGACATTTCATGCGAGTGAGCCGCTTTGGCTGCGATAGTGTCGAGACTATTCATCGCGGCAAGTAGTCCCGCGAAACCGACGGCGTTGGGCGTTCCGGCCTCCATGGCATCGGGCAGAACGTTGGGCATTTCTAATCCGGGGGCTACAGCCCCGGTCCCACCACGGCGCTCGCAATAAATCCGGGCTGTCTCGGCAACTTCCGAAAAAGCACGTGGCCCGACATAAAGCGCGCCCGTTCCGGTTGGCCCTTTCAATCCCTTGTGCCCGGCGATCGAAACAAGATCAACGTCCAAATCATTCACGTCGAAAGGAACGTGTCCGATCGTTTGAGCTGCATCGAGCAGGACCAAGACCTCGGGAGCGATTTTACGAATGGCGGAGACGATTTCCTTGACGGGCTGGATTGTCCCCAAGACGTTGGACGAATGAGAAATCGCCAGCATCAAGGTTGCCGGTCGAGCCCGCTTGGCAATTGCCTCAGGAGAAACCAGTCCGTTTGTATCGCAAGGCACAACGTCCAACTCAATCTGTTTGTTGGTCGCATAACAGTGCAAGGTGCGGAGGACTGCGTTATGCTCGATCGTTGTTGTAATGATATGGGGCTTCGGGCAGGGTTCGCTCGTCGAAACATTGTCGCGGTGGTAGGCTCGCACGACGCCATGAATCGCCATGTTCACCGAGTCCGTGCAGCCGTGAGTGAGTACGATTCGTTTGTCTTCTTTGGCGTGAATCATTTCGGCCAGACGATGCCGCGCCGCCTCAACGACTGCGGCTGCCTCGCGAGCCAAGTGATGTCCGCCCCGACCCGGATTCCCAGCCTTGTTCATCAAGAAATCAACCATCGCCTCGCCAACGCAGGCGGGCTTTGGCCAACTGGTGGCGCCGTTGTCGAGATAAATAAGCCGTGGTTTCATGAAAATTCCGTTGTTGGATGTCGCGACGATCCAATCGTAGTTTAATTGGCTCCCAACTTTTTCACAAACGAGGGTTTGCCGACGGTTTGACGTTAAAAAATTGGCCGAAGTGCGAAGGGCGATCGCGTTTATGATTCCTTTGACCAAAAGCGTTGGAACACCTGCGAAGAGCCGATCCGGTCCGGGGAAACAACAATGTTCTTATATGACTGACCAAAGGTTGCGAAACAAACTGGGTTGTTGCCGCCCAGTGATCGCCTACCTTTCGATTTAGGAGCTTGTATTTCGGCTGGAATTCGTCGGTTTCTCGTATTTGCTAGCGGCCAATTCTCACTTGCGATAGAGAAGCAAATCGCTAAAGTACGCAACGCTAAAAATCAAGGAAACAACAGGAAGCTAGGATGGCTACGCTCAAAATTCTTTTCGGCTCTGTCGCCTTGTTGTCTCTCGTCGTCGGAAGCGGTTGTCGCAACACCAACGGTTGCAATTCGCCCTGGCGCCCCTTTGCACAAAACGCAATTATCGCGCCTCCTGCCACCAACTCCTTGAACATGTCGGGACAACCCGGCGGTTATTACAATCCATCAGCAACGGCGGCGAATCCGCAAGGAAACGTCCCAACAAATGCCCCGCAAGGCAATGTGCCGAATTCCGGTTGGGCCCCTGCCCCGAATAATGCGCCCTCCAATCCGCCCCCAGCCGGTAACGGTAACTTCGGTTTCAATGCTGCGCCCATGGGTAACCAAAACTTCCAGACGGTAACGTCCTCAACGATGACGAACGGCTCCACGCAAGTGATCTCGCCGGATTTCTACACCACCCGAACCGACGAGCGACGCGATCCATCTAGAATGCCGGTGGCCGACGCAACAGGAATTCGCGCCCCATCGTCATTTCAATCGTATGGTTCCTTCCGATCGGCCGATCAGCGAAATCAACCGAACGGTGGGTTCGGAACCTTTGCGGGAGGCAACGGCTATACGGCGAATCAGGGCCCAACGGTCTTGGCTCGCGCATCGACCGCTCCAGAGACCAACCCGAACTTTCAAAACGGCTGGCGTCCCAATCCCACGAACGGTCAGTCATCGTTCAATCGGTAATTGCCAAATGGCGATCGGCAGTGGCCCAATCGTAAGTTAATGACGTCGCTGCGATCGGTAGAAACGTTCCGAAATATCTTTCGTTGGCAACAGGCATGAAGCTGAAAGTAAATTCCTTCCGAGCCTTCGAAAACTATCGCGTCCGGCGGTATCTGCAACAAATTGAGCAATTAGGCGTCGAACTGCATTCGCAAACCACAGCCGAACTACGGAAGCGCAGCCTGAGTCTGCGTTATCGCGCAATGGCGGATGATTCGCGAGACGATTTATTGCCGGAGGCCTTCGCCTTGGTTCGCGAAACGGCCAGCAGGACCCTCGGCCTACGGCACTTCGACGTGCAGTTGATTGGCGGGATTGCTTTGCACTTTGGCAAGATTGCCGTGATGCAAACGGGCGAGGGCAAGACGTTGACGGCTACGGCACCGCTTTATCTGGCCGCCTTGCGCGGGCGGGGCGCACATCTGTTGACGGCCAATGATTACCTCGCTCAGCGCGATGCGGAATTGATGAAGCCCTTATTCGAGACACTAGGACTTTCGATCGGCTACATCACGTCAGAGAGTACGCCAGAACAACGACGCCAGGCTTACGCTTGTGACATCACCTACAGCACTGCCAAAGAGATTGGTTTCGATTTCTTGCGCGATCGCTTGCAAAAAAGAAAACAATTGCTGGGTCTGGAGAACCGCTTTCAATCGCTCTTGGATGGCCGCGGCAGCCAATCCCCATCGACGGTCCTCCGCGACTTTTATTTTGCGATCGTGGACGAAGCCGACAATATTTTGATCGACGAGGCGCGAACGCCATTGGTGGTCAGCGGCAGTGTGGATGGCGGCCTCAATCGAATCGAGTTGTTTCGTTGGGCAGCCGAAGTCGCAAGGAAACTGAAAGCGCCAGAAGATTTTGAACGGCACGAGGCTCGCCGCCAAATTGAGCTTACTACCGCAGGGCGTCAATTGGCCAGGAAGTTGGCCGCGACACCGGGCTTGGCCTCCTTCCCTCTCGTCGAAATTTACGAACAACTAACGCTGGCGATCATGGTCGACAATTACTATGTGAAGGACCGTCACTACATTGTTCGAGATGGCGAAGTCGTGATCGTGGACGAGTTCACCGGACGGTTGGCCGAAGGCCGCAAATGGCGGGCAGGTCTCCACCAGGCGATTGAGGCCCGCGAGGGCGTGGAAATCACGGGCGAGACAGACGAAGTTGCTCGCGTCACCATTCAGAACCTTTTCCTGAAGTATCCGCGATTGGCTGGCATGACCGGAACGATTGGCAATTCTGCGATCGAGCTGGAAACCATCTATCGAACACCAGTCATCGAAGTGCCCACGCATCGCCCGCCGCAACGGATTGCCTTTGAAGAAATCATTACGTCGACCGACAGTGAGAAATGGCAACGCATTGCCGACGAAGTTGCAGCGATGTGTCAGCAAGGCCGCCCCGTTCTCGTAGGCACTCGCTCCATCGACAAATCCCGGCTGCTTTCGCAGATCTTGACCAACCGCGGAATTCCGCACGACGTCCTCAACGCCCAAGAGCACGAGCGCGAAGCCGAAATCGTGATGCATGCAGGCGAGTTTCGGAAGGTGACGGTCGCCACGAACATGGCTGGTCGTGGGACCGATATCAAACTCGATGCCGTTTCCCTGGAACTCGGTGGCCTGCATGTGATTTGTTCCGAGTTGCATGACTCCGCACGAATCGACCGACAACTGATCGGTCGTGCGGGACGACAAGGCGACCCCGGTAGCTATCGACAATACATGTCGCTGGAGGACGAAATCCTGTCGGCGGGCCTCCGCGAATCTCATTGGCGGCGATTAACCAAACTATCGAAAGCAGCCAAAGGGGAATTGTCTTCGCAATTCGCCCGGCATTTCCGTCTGGCTCAACGGCGAATTGAAAAACGAAATTTCGAAGGCCGTAAGATCTTGATGTTTCAAGAAAACTCGCGCCACGAAATGCAAGGTGAAATGGGCCAAGACCCCTATCTCGACGCCGCAGGCTAGTTGGTAGCTGGGGTTAATGAAGACTAAGTGGAAGCTTACACCACTGGCACGAACCTTTATCAAGGTGGCCAATCCATCTACGCTGACCCGACTAACCCGATGGGTTACTTGCAGTTGGGAATGGGTGCGTTGAGTTTTCTCGGCTTGCGATCAGGCCTTAAGCCAACCTCGGGGTGTTTCGTCGCCGGCACGCTGGTTTCGGTCGCCTCGCTACCCGTGGATCCGGTCGCCGAACAAGCCATCTGGTCCATCGATCACTGGTCAGATGGACTTGATGAATCGGAAGTCAGCGACGATGTACCAGCGGTTGGCTCGAGTTCCCTTGTGAGCGGCAACGCTTTTGCAGTCGGTTCTTCGGTGTTTAACCGCAACTCACTAGCGTCCCGCTCTTCCGCATCGACCATCAACGACCGAATCTTGGTCCCAATCGAAGAAGTTCCCCTTGGAGCGCGCATCTCCACGAAAAACCCGCGCCCGTGGGAATACGACGATTCGCTCCCGGAACCCGTCCAAAAGACTTGGGTGAAAATCTCCCTCACCGTCAGTCGTCACGACGGCGGGATTGTTGATGTCGAACTGATTCGCCCGCGGCTCTGGCTCCAGGCATTTGACATCTCCGTCGGCAAGCCGCTGCCGCTGAACATTCACGAATTGCAAATCGAAGGCTTCGCGCTGGTCACCGCCATCGAGCCTTGCCCGGCGATCTCCTCGGGCGAAGGGAGCGTCGTCACCGGCCGCTTCGTCACGCGCCAGGTCCACTGTACCATCCGCCTCGTCGTCGCAAATTCCACGGGCCACACCGAAACCATCGAAGGCACCGCCATCCACCCCTTCTGGTCCCTCGACCGCCTCGACTGGGTTCCCATGGGTGACCTCATCGAAGGCGAACGCCTCAGCAGCGCCACCGGCTCTGCCGTGGTCCGTTCCTCAACCATCGCCAACCACTCCGTTCCCGTTTACAACGTCGAAGTCAACGGCGAGCATGTATACGATGTGGGCGAAATTCAGTTGCTGGTGCATAATATGTGTGCTGCCAAACCGCTCACGCCCGCAAAACACGAGATAAATGCGACATACAAGAATTTGATTCGAAATCGAGAAGCTATTGTGGCTGCCCGCGCAGCGCGGATTAAGTTGGGTTCACAACTCGGCGCTGTTGACGACGTTGGCTTCGACTTAGTTCAGAAACAACGGCTTAAAGATTTCGACGAAATGATCGTTCGAATAGAAAACGAAATCGAAAGCGCAGAGACAACGATAGACCTTTTGCTTTAGTTGGTAAAACAATGAATGAACCAAACGAAAACAAGCCATTCGGATTTTTGCGATTGGTTGGAGTGCGGTCGATTCGAAAGGCTCAGAAATACCTGAAAGATTTGCGTGAGTCAACGAAGCAAAATGGATTTGGCATCGGAGGCGTTGTGTCCAACATACAAGGCCTCGTAGACCTTTCTAAGCTGGTAGAACTCGGGGGTGACCCGAATTTGTTTGGGCAAATGGACAGCAACGCTCTATACGATACTCTGTTCGCAAACGACGATGATGTACTACGCGGACTCGTCTTAATTGCGGCAGCGGATTCAAACGACAACAATCCGCATGTATTTGCAATTTTTCAGAAAATCCTAACTCGGCGATTTTCATTAACCAAACAATCAAGCCCTGAACTATTGACCAAAACTTGGCTTGCAGCATTGAAAGATGCCCGCCAAAAGCTGCTATGTGAGCCCAAAAGTCTCGAGACCAGAGAAGATTTTGATGAGAGGCCGGAGGCCGACATTAGCAGCCTGGATTCGCTGGATCTAAATAAACTCATGGCTGTACTCGGCTCAGTTTCAAAAGCCAAGAAACGTACGTTGGGTTATTCTCAGAAACTGTTCGAAATGTTGAGTAATTCTAGGGATGAAAACAAAACGATATTGCTAATCTCGGAATTAGAAAAAATCACAGAAGCAACCAACCGCGACGAATTGCGGCAGATCGTTGCGAAAATCGTATCTGACTTGTCGAATTCGGAACGATTGCGTGAAGCTGCATATCATGCACTTTATAGAATTTGCGACTGTCCCGTTCAAGTCTGGCCGTTATATCGTCAGGTTCTAGGCGAATTCTGCTTCCCAAATGACATCGATTGGGCGTTTGTTAGGAACAATTTGAACATCGACTCCAACTAGTAATCGGCTTTTGCGCGGCCGATTGATGGCTGGATTGTGGATGTCGAGCTGATTCGTCCGCGGCTCTGGCTTCAGGCATTTGACATCTCCGTCGGCAAGCCCCTGCCGCTGAACATTCACGAATTGCAAATCGAAGGCTTCGCGCTGGTCACCGCCATCGAGCCTTGCCCAGCGATCTCCTCGGGCGAAGGGAGCGTCGTCACCGGTCGCTTCGTTACTCGACAGGTCCACCGTACGATTCGTCTGGTCGTCGCGGATTCCACGGGCCAAACCGAAACCATCGAAGGCACCGCCATCCACCCCTTCTGGTCCCTCGACCGCCTCGACTGGGTCCCTATCGGCGATCTGAACGAAGGCGAAACCCTCTCCGGCCGCGAAGGCCCTGTGACAGTCCTCTCCTCAACCCTTTTCAACCACCCCGTCCCCGTCTACAACATCGAAGTCAACGGCGAGCATGTGTATGAGGTGAGCGCGTTCGAATTGCTGGTTCATAACTCATGTGTTGTTAATGACGTACTAAATGAATCTGCAAATGCGATTGGAAAAATCACAAGCACCTTCAAACTGAATGGCGATGAAGTGCTCCTAGGTGCTCTAAAGTGGCTGCAAAGTGGTTATCGTGAAATCGGCAAATCTGGATCAGGAGTTTTTTTGAGTAAGGATGGACTGCGTCGATTCAGAATGGATCCGAACTCACTTTTGGGCAAACATCCACCATTTATTCCTCACGTTCACTTTGAGTGGTTGGACAATCTCGGTCAAGTCATGGGAAACAATCATGTTCCAATTTTTTAGAAAGGTGGCGTATGGTAATCGCCAGAGGAAGGGTCGTTTCGCATGACCAACTACATGGCTGGAATGTTGAGGTCATAGATGACGAAAATGCGACCGGCGGCATCTACGTGATCTATGTCAAACCCGACGACCCGTCCGAAGCCTTAGACGATTGGTTTGAGAACCTCGGGGACTTACAAAGGAACCTGCCAAAAATGCACCGAATCGATTGGCACATGGGTGGTGAACGGATTATTCTTTTGGAGCCGTAAAGGATAAGTGAGCACCGTCCGCCGTCACGACGGCGGGATTGTGGATGTCGAGCTGATTCGCCCGCGGCTCTGGCTCCAGGCGTTTGACATCGCGGTCGGCAAGCCGCTGCCGCTGAACATTCACGAATTGCAAATCGAAGGCTTCGCGCTGGTCACCGCCATCGAGCCTTGCCCGGCGATCTCCTCGGGCGAAGGGAGCGTCGTCACCGGCCGCTTCGTTACACGGCAAGTTCACCGTAAGCGTACACCAGCGGCATTATTGACGGTTGGTTTAGGCTGGTGGATTTCCGTATTGGAGATTTGATCATGCCCCGTGTTACGCAGTTGGAACGA
>JBEBGH010000539.1:0-2578 GCA_040081565.1 Pirellulaceae bacterium | reverse complement strand
GTCGCGGACGAGTCAAATCACGCGCAAAATTCTCGACCAGCCATTCGGCCGTCACGACCAGCGGAGGACGACTCCAATCGAAAAAAATCAAACTCGGTTTTAGTCGCGTCGAATTTGTCATGACTTCCCTATTACGTCCACTCCCTTGGAATCCGCCCCATCCGTTTGCCCAAACCTATGGACCGATTGATTCATTCTAAAGACCACCTGCCGGCCCGTGTTCCCGTCAACACTTCTCCCGACGATCTAATGGCTCAACAGTTACACGATACCGAACCTTTTGACACCTTTGGTCCTGGCTCTCCTATTTTTGAAAATAATTTGCCTAAAAAGCCCGCTCCAGATGGATGATTACCGAACAACCCGAAATCGCACGCCGTAAACACGAGGGGACCGTGCCCGAAAGTGTCCGGCGCGGTTGTCCGATACTGTTCAACGTTAGAGTCCAAGCCCAAACGGGGCCCGCATCACGCGCCAATTCCACGAGTTGGACTGCATCGGGAATTTGCATGCTGATGCGCTGTTGTTGCCCCGTTCGGCGCTGATCGTGTACCATTGTGCCAACGATTTCCGGTTCAATCCCTGTCGGCATGTGCCGCGGTGCCCCGGAGTTTTTACTCAGATGAAGAGACCCTGTTGATGAAACTTTTTTTCCCAAGAATCTGTCTTTTATTCGCCTCTGCCCTGATTGGCGGATTGGCTCTGACGGCAAACGCTGCCAATGACGAACTGCTGACGATCGGCTCCAAGGCTCCAAAGCTTGATATCGAAAACTGGGTGAGCGACGGCAATGGTGCGTTCAAGAAAGTCACCGAGTTCGAGAGCGGCAAGGTCTACGTCGTCGAATTCTGGGCGACCTGGTGCGGGCCATGCATCGCCAGCATGCCCCATCTCGCCGAAACGCAAAAGAAATACGCCGACAAGGGCGTGCAACTCATCAGCGTCAGTGACGAAGACCTCGACACCGTCAAGGAATTCCTGCAGGGCGAAGTCAGCGGAGAGGGCGAAGCTGACGGAATGACTTACGCAAAACTAACCAGTGCCTACTGTTTGACCGCTGACGAAGATCGCTCGGTTCACAAAGACTACATGGAAGCCGCCAACCAAAATGGCATTCCGACTTGCTTTATCGTGGGCAAGGACGGCGTGATCGAATGGATCGGCCACCCCATGGAAATGGACAAGCCGCTCGCCAGCGTTGTGAATGGAAACTGGGACCGCGAAGTGGCCAAGGCGGAAATCATCGCCGAACAAAAACGAAATGAACTGATGAAACAGATCTCCCTTGCGATGCGAGCCGGAGATACCGACAAAGCACTCCAGGTGATCGATGACGGCTTGAAAGAAAATGCCGATCAAGAAGAAACCGTCTCGTTCCTCAAATCAGTTCGCGTACGAGTCCAAGCCTTCCCGGCGATGCAAAAAATTCGTGAGGGCGAGGTCGATGCCGGCCTCAAGATGCTGGCCGAATTGAAACAGGACCTGAAGGGCGACGAGCGGGATTCCATTTCCGAAATCGAACTCGGTTTGTTAATGGAATCTCAAAAATTTGACGAGGCCGCCCCAATTTTGGAGGAAATCGCCTCGTCGGCCAAACCTGATCCGATGAAGTTGAATCAAATCACTTGGACCATTTATGAAATGGCCGCGGATGAAAAGGACTTCAACCCAAAACTGCTGGCTGCGGCCATCACAGCGGCTGCCAAGGCGGCCAGTGTAGCTCCGGACGACGGGGCAATTCTGGACACCTACGCGCATCTCCTCCATCGATCCGGCAAACTGGATGAAGCGATTGAAGTTCAAACTCGCGCGGTCAAGAATCCTGGCGGCTCAGATGATGAAATCAAGGCTTTCCTTGATCAGTTGAAAAAAGAAAAGGCCGGCAAGTAAGCTGAGTCTTTCACAATTCGCCACCGCTCGGGGCTCTCCCGAGCGGCCCCGGCCCCCGTTCTCCCGTCGCACGCATCTCCGAGGCGTGATTCTCCCCCCCAACTAAATCCTATCCAGCGGACTTCTAATCCCAGTCGCGCCAAGCGTACTTACATGCGTATAAATCATTGTCGTGCTAACATCCGAATTCCCCAGCAATTCTTGGATCGTTCGAATATCCCGCCCATCCTCCAGCAAATGCGTCGCAAAGCTATGCCGCAGCGAATGACAGCTCGCACGCTTCATGATGCCCGACTTTCGCACTGCTCCCGTTACGGCCTTTTGCACGCAACTATCGTGAACGTGGAGCCGACGCAGTTGCCGACTCTCAATTCGTAGATCGCCGTCGGCTTCTTTTGGACGCGGATCGAAGCTTAGTTTTCCGGCCGGAAAAAGGTATTGCCAGCCGAGCAGCCTTCCCGCCGCTTTGTCTTTTTCCGCCATCGCATAGGGCAACCAAACCCATCCGGCTCCCTGTTCCATGTCTTGACGATGCAACTGTTTGACGTACTCGACCTGCTGTTTCAGGTGGGGCACCAGCTTTTTGGGAAGGGGAACGGCACGATCCTTTTCTCCTTTGCCATCCCGAACGGTGATCTGCAGGCGTTCAAAGTCAATATCCTTGATTCTTAAACGGCAAGCCTCCATC
>JBEBGH010000195.1:0-9903 GCA_040081565.1 Pirellulaceae bacterium | reverse complement strand
AGCAGTCGTTCTCGTCCCGCGACTTCTGGCAGGGCATGTACCACCATGTATTCCAACAAGAAATAAAGTGGTGTTTGATTCCAGCGCAGCGCTCGAGGGACAACTTCGTTCCCGGAACCGGAAACCAACCACTGCGTATGCAGCTCATCTAGCCACAGTGGATCCTCGCTGGCGACCAACAAGAAAGCCCGAATGGCTGCAATCCAGAAAATCAACAACGCCCCTAACACAATCGCAGAAAGCCATCGAGGCCGCGTCATCTCACAGCCTCCGATTCATAGCGAGGGTCTTTCTCAGCACATTCGCCGGAGCGGTTAACTACGTCGGGCAAAATTCTGTGCGAAGAGCACATGCTCGATGCCCAGCCCCACGAGATTAGTCTTGCAACGAATGGCAGAATCGTCGTCCAGACTTCCGACCGTGGCCACCACCAGCGCCGAAGTTGCCAGCGTACAATTGCCGCTAAGTTCAGCCATCAATTGGTTTGTACTGCCGACATCGATCAAGATCCGGTCGAAGACGCCTTCCACCGTTCCCAACAGCTTTGACAAGTGGTCAAAAATAAACGGTTGCCAGATTGTTCGCAAGCGCAGTGGAGCCAAGCAAGCGAATGCAATTGAACTGCCCGCCGCGCGAACAAATAATTTTTCCGACAGGTTGGTGCCTCGGGCGACCGTTACCCAGGAACGGTGGTCCGTCAATTTAAGCGTTTGTGTGATGCCCGCTCCGTGCACATCGGCATCGACCAGCAACACTCGATCTCCCTGGTCTGCGAACCAGCGGGCCAGCGCCATTGCCACCGTCGTCGCTCCACATCCGCGCGTCGCGCCTGCCACAATCGTCTCACAAGTTTGAGCGTTGTTTGTTTGGCGTATCGCAGCCCCAAGTTTTTCCAGCATTGGCCGACCGGGTCCCAACAACTTGTCAGTCATCTCCGGCCAAGCTCGCTCGCCGATTTCTCGGATCATCGCGAAGCGCGAGACATAGGTCTCCGGCGCAGCCTCTGGCAATTCTGGTTCCGCAACAGGCGCTGAAGGTGTTTCCCGAACCAGCGATTTCGCCTCAGGCAGAATCGTGGTTTGCCCGGCATCGATTCGTGATTTCATTTCGAAGGAGGACGCTGGAAATGCCATTTTGAGCAAGTCTGTCACCGGAACGGCTTCGTCCATGCCCGAGGGAATTTCAGGCGCAGCAGTCGGCGCGTTTTGCGGTTTTGCGTGCGGGTGAGCATGATCGACACGCAGCCGCGCGGAATCGAAGCCGAGCGAATGATCGAACTGGCTCAGGTTCTGGTAGGCTTCGGCCTCGAGAGCCCATTGGGAGGTTACTTTTTTAGTCTCGCCGCGTTCATTGGTTGTTTCAATCGACGTTGTCAATTTCTGTCCGTAAGCTTCCTTGACTTCGATTCTTGGTTCGACTACCGGTTCTTCAACCTTGTCCCAAGTGCCAATCGAACATTCGCTCCAGCCGACGAATTGTTCAAGTGCTTTTTTAGGAAGATGCGTTGGGGGAGCTTGAGCATGCGCGGCATCGACTCGGATAAACTTGCTCGGCGACTTGAGTTCTGGGGACTCGTGTGCCTTGACCGGAACCGATCGCGTTTGCTCGCGTGTTGACGCCTCGTCGTTGACGTCGGTCGTTGGAATCAGTCCTGGATCCACCTCAGCCGACGCTTGGTTCATTTGTGCAAACTTGAAGTGCGGGCTCGCAACAAGTTGCTTCATTTGCCCTAGGACTTTAGCGCGGGGTGCTTGTGGTCGAACGCGGGTTTGGGTCGGACCTTCGTAGAAACTGGTCTCGTTTGAATCGGCCATCGAAAACTCCTTGCCCGCGTCGTTGCTACCGGAACAGAATATCCCGATATCTTTTTAAGATCGGACGATAGCGATTGGGCCTTTAGAGGGAGACTGGGGGCCGAGTTTTTCCAACAACAGTTCACTACCGTTAAAGCCAATGCCGTAAACAGGACAAATTGCCAAATGCCGCAGTTTTCGGGTGTTTTGGTTTGAAGTCGAGCAAGTAAACTGGTATCTTGGAACGCTCTCCGCCAGCGAAAAAACGACGATGCCGTCGCACGCTAATGTTACCGATGATATCGATCACTCATCGACCTTAACGATTAAGAAGGAATTTACTGTTGGCCTCCGTTCAATATTCTTCGCGGACTGAGCTGATTCAGGAACGCCTTGCCAGCTCCATTTTGATCTTGGACGGTGCGATGGGGACGATGGTCCAAGCCCTGAAGCTGGACGAAATGGGGGTTCGTGGCGACCGTTTTCGCGACCACAACAAGGACCTCGCGAACTTCTGCGATATCCTTTGCCTCACCCATCCGGAAAAGGTGACGGCGATTCACCGCGAGTACCTGCTGGCTGGTGCCGACATCATCGAGACCAATACTTTCGGAGCCAGTATCGTTGGGATGGAGGAATTCGCTCTCGCGCCGGAACTGGTCCGCGAGATTAACTTCGCGGCTGTGGAATGCGCCCGTCGTGCCGTTGAAGAAATCGAATCACGACAGCCCGGTCGTCCCCGCTTTGTCGCCGGATCAATCGGTCCAACCACCAAACAAACCGCGATCAGCACCAAAGTCGAAGATGCGTCCTACCGCAACACAACGTTTGCAGAAATGGAATCCTCTTACTACGAACAAGTGAAGGCTCTGTGCGAAGCCGGCGTTGACTTGTTGCTGCCGGAAACGGTGATTGATACGCTCAACCTGAAGGCCTGCCTGTTTGCAATTTCGCGTTACTTCGAGGAGTCCGGCCAGATCGTTCCGGTGATGGCCTCCGCGACGTTTGATCGCTCGGGCGCAACTTTCGTGTCCGGCCAGCTGGTGGAAGCGTTCTGGAATGCCATCTCGCATTTCCCAGTTTTGAGCGTCGGTATCAATTGTGCCTTGGGCCCGGAACTGATGCGTCCCTTCGTTGAAGAATTGTCCAACATCGCACCGGTCAACATCAGTTGCCATCCGAACGCGGGTCTGCCAAACGAAATGGGGGCCTATGATATGACACCCCAAACAATGGCTGAGTTGTTAGGCGAATTTGCTGACAATGGCTGGGTGAACATTGTGGGCGGTTGCTGCGGAACAACGCCGGCTCATATTCGGGCGATTTCCGACAGACTTTCAGGTAAGAAGCCGCATCAGCGCTCGAAGATCCAGCCACTGACTCGCTTGAGCGGGACACAGCCGTTGTCCTTGCGCCCCGATGCGAATTTTTTGATGATCGGCGAACGAACGAACGTGACGGGCTCGCGAGCATTTGCCAAATTGATTCGCGATGACAAGTTCGAAGAGGCTGTGGAAGTCGCCCGCCAACAGGTCGAAGGCGGCGCAGCCGTGATCGACATCAACATGGACGACGCACTCCTCGACGGCGAAGCAGCCATGGCGAAATTCCTCCGCTTGATTGCCGGTGAATCGGAAATCGCCAAAGTTCCCGTGATGAT
The DNA here is from genome assembly GCA_040081565.1 of Pirellulaceae bacterium. Classification (GTDB taxonomy): domain Bacteria; phylum Planctomycetota; class Planctomycetia; order Pirellulales; family Pirellulaceae; genus BJ22. The sequence continues at coordinate 6,450 of JBEBGH010000195.1, read as the reverse complement.
CGACAGCAGCAAATGGACAGTCATCGAATCCGGTTTGCAGAACACTCAAGGCAAATCGATTGTGAATTCGATCAGCCTGAAGGACGGCGAAGAAGAATTTCTGCGACGGGCCCGCTTGGTCCGCCAGTACGGTGCAGCCGCCGTTGTGATGGCCTTTGACGAGCAAGGCCAAGCGGTAGAAATCGAAGACAAAGTTCGCATTTGCAAACGGGCGTTCGATATTCTGGTCAACGAAGTGGGCTTTGACCCGCAGGACATCATCTTCGACCCGAACATCCTGACCGTCGCCACCGGGATGGAAGAGCACAACCAATACGCAATCAACTTCATCGAAGCCACCCGACGCATCAAACAGGTTTGCCCAGGCGCGAAAATCAGCGGCGGCGTCAGCAATATTTCCTTCAGCTTCCGCGGCAACGACGTCGTTCGCGAGGCAATGCACGCGGCGTTCTTGTTCCATGCGATCAAGGCCGGAATGGACATGGGAATCGTCAACGCTGGGCAATTGGCGATTTACGAGGAAGTGCCCAAGGACCTTTTGGAACGCGTGGAAGACGTGCTCTTCAACCGCCGACCAGATGCTACGGATCGCTTGATTACTTTCGCCGAGCAACTTAAGGGAACCGCTGGCAAAAAGAAAACTGAAGACCTCGCATGGCGCGACACGACGGTCGAGAAACGGATTGAACACGCACTGATCAAGGGAATCGATCGCTTCGTCGAAATCGACGTCGAAGAAGCTCGCCAGAAATGCGAACGCTGCCTGCAAATTATCGAAGGCCCAATGATGGAAGGGATGTCCGTCGTCGGTGACCTCTTCGGTGCCGGGAAAATGTTTTTGCCGCAAGTGGTCAAAAGCGCCCGCGTGATGAAGAAGGCCGTGGCCTATCTGCTCCCGTTCATGGAAAAGGAAAAGGAACAGGCTGGACTCGTCGGCCAAACCTACCGTGGGAAAATTTTGCTGGCGACGGTTAAAGGGGACGTGCACGACATCGGCAAAAACATCGTCGGCGTCGTGCTGGGCTGCAACAATTACCAAATCATTGACCTGGGTGTGATGGTTTCCGCAGACAAGATTCTGGAAACCGCCGTGACTGAGGGGGTCGACATCATCGGGCTTAGCGGCCTGATCACGCCGAGTCTCGACGAAATGGTCCACGTCGCAAAGGAAATGAAGCGGCGAGGGATGAAGACCCCGTTGCTCATCGGCGGAGCGACAACCAGCGACAAACACACAGCGGTTAAGATCGCGCCAATGTACGATCAACCTGTCGTTCACGTGCTGGATGCGTCCCGCAGCGTTGGCGTCGTCGACCGCTTGTTAAGCAACGAAATGCGACCGCAATTCGTCGCGGACAACAAGTCGTTGCAGACTCGTCTGGTCGAAAGCTATGCGACGCGGCAGATGACTCTCGTGCCGTATGAAGAGGCTTTACAGAAGCGTTTTCCTTGTGACTGGAAAACAGTCGAGATTGCCAAACCGAAATTCACGGGTCGCAAGATCATTGCCGACCTGCCTCTCGAAAAACTGATTCGCTACATCGATTGGTCGCCGTTTTTTATGTCGTGGGATTTGCACGGCAAATACCCGCAGATCCTCGACGATGAGGTGGTCGGGCCACAAGCTCGGGAATTGTTCGATGATGCGCAGACTTTGCTTCGTCGGATGGTGACAGAAAAATTGCTGACGGCACGTGGCGTTTACGGGTTTTGGCCCGCCGCCAGCGAAGACGACGAAGTCATCGTTTTCACGGACGAAACACGTTCGCAAGAACTCGTTCGCTTCCACATGTTGCGGCAGCAATGGCAGCGGCAGGGGCAGACTCATTTCCGCTCGTTGGCTGACTACATCGCACCGAAATCCTCGGGTCGCAAGGACTACCTCGGCGCGTTCGCAGTTTCCACCGGATTTGGTTGTGACGAGTTAGCCCAGAAATTTGAGAAACAAAATGACGATTATCAGTCGATCATGACCAAGGCCCTGGCGGATCGATTGGCAGAGGCCTATGCCGAGTACTTGCATCATCAGGCACGCATCGACTGCGGCTTTGGTCGCGAAGAAAATTTGACGCGCGAACAATTGCTCAAAGAAGAATACCGCGGCATCCGTCCCGCGATCGGCTACCCCGCTTGTCCGGACCACACGGAGAAGTCGACGCTGTGGCAACTTTTGGAACCCGAAAAAACAGTCGGCATTGAACTGACCGACTCGTTTGCGATGTGGCCTGGCGCGAGCGTCAGCGGCATGTACTTCTCGCACCCCGACAGTCGCTACTTCTCCATCAGCCGCATCGGCCGCGACCAACTCGCCGCCTACGCCTCGCGAAAAAACATGTCCATCGACGACATAGAACGTTGGCTCTCACCAGTTTTGTAAAACGGCCGATTGTTCACCGAAGGCACGTCAATTTTCCGGCATTTGCCAACAGTGCATCCCTACCTGACGCATGATCTCATTTACAGGATTTGATTCCTACCGACAGGTTGTCCCTACGGGACAAGTGCCGGTCACCTGCATCAGGCCAACAATCGATTTTGAGCGTCTAGTCGAATGGCGTCACCTAGAACTCATTTTTGTCCTTAGGGAACGTTAGCGAAAATCGTATGGACGGCCATATGCGACTGGATTAATCGTCCATGTTCATCAGCCAATGAATCGTATCATCGACGATGCGTATGACGCGTCCTTTGAATCCGGCGACGGGGGCGAACTCGATCAATTCGCCTCGCTTTTTCAGATGCTCGCGCATATTGGCAATTTCCTTCAGTTGCTCTTTAGTTATCCAGAGTCCATTGCAGAAGCGACACATCTCTACGTTGATTTTCGTTTGCGGGTAAGGAAATCTGCGTAGCAATGAATCGGAGCAAGCTGGGCACCTAAGCACACTAAATGTCGAATCGTGAGGAACTCCTAATTCCTTGCTGGCAACAGCAACCATTTGTTCAAGCTCACGATCTTCGAACCACATCCCGTGGCACTTGGAACAAACATCCACCTCGACATTTGACTTGGGATTTCGTTTCCGCAATAAGATCTCCGACTTGCATTTTGGACATCGCAGTTCCTGTTTGTTACCAGCTACCGGTTGCACCACCACCCCCCGACGAGCCGCCGCCAAAGCCGCCACCGAATCCGCCACCAGAATCACCACCAAATCCGCCTGATGACCATGAATCGCTATCTCCCGTTCCTTCAAAGCGCCTCAGTCTGGAGAATAAGTAGACGTCCAATAATCGGATGATTCCCAGAACCAGTATGATGCCAACACCGACAGTGACCCAACCCCAGCCTCGTTTGCCTTTGTTGGCCAAGCTGTAAATGATGAGCCCAACAACTGGCAAGGTGCATAACAAATAAATCGTTGTCCACGAAACCCGTAACGGAAAGCCGAAAATGAAATTTCCGGCGAACCGCGCGACAATGTCGCGGGTGCCAGCTCGAATCCCTTCTGGCATTTCTCCCTTGCGAAAATGTGGGACGATTGTGTCTTGCATAATGGCCGCGGCCACATCATCGCTGGCCTTGGTGTACCCTTCGCCCAATTCGATCCGAGCCTTTCGGTCGTTTACGGCAACGAGAAATAGGACTCCATCGTTTTTCGGTAAATTTCCAATGCCAAAAGAATCAAATACCTCTCGGGCAAATCCTTCGATATCTCGACGCAGTGTGTGGTCGCTAATGGAACGAACGGTGACGACCGCGATCTCCAATCCCGTTTTCTCTTCAACGCGCCAAAGTAGTTGCTCGATTTCTTCTTCTTGTTGGTCGCTCAGGACGTCGGCCACATCGGTTACGTACCCGGCGTCGGGAGTAGGCACGGAAACATTCTGACCAACGACTAGATCGCCGTTGACAATTCCAATCGCGACAAAAGCGCAGCTGGCCACCAAGCAAGCGAACGTGCGGTTCATGGTTGTCCTAATCGTCACGCAACACCTGATCATCCAAATAATTTCTGGGTTTCTGCTCAATTGGAAAATGTTTGGCCAACGAGTCTCCTATTCGATGAACTCCCTGAATTATTGCTTTCGGTAGCCCATTTGCGGCAATTTCGGCTCCTATTTCGTCGCGGATGGAGGTCCAAAAACCATCCCCAACCAATTGGCTAATTCCCTTGTCGCCGAAGATTAGAAATTGTTGGTTCGTGAGCACGACGAAAATTAAGACTGCGCTTCGGTCAGGCGTATTCTGAAGTCCATGTCGATAAAACAAACGCCGGGCCGCATCGCGAATGTCGTCCCAAGAATACCGATGCACGATCACTTTGATTTCGGCAGAAGTCTTGGCTTCCGCCGCGCTGACGGCCATTTTGATCGTTTCGGCATCATTTTTTGAAAGTCGAAATTTCATTTGTCCACGCCGGTTGGATTCCGAATCCGTGTTACTTCGCCAACAATTCGTCGATCACGCCCCCGTGGGACAGTTTTTCGCTGCCGAAGGTTTTTAGTTGATGACCAACAGCTGCCGCGAGGGTCAGCCAGAGGCGATTGTGGGCGACGTGCTTGAAGGCGAACGAATGACCAGACTTTAGACCCAGCCCGCCGCCAACGAGGACGAACGGAATATCATTGAGCGTATGCGAATTGCCTTTACCTAATTCGTTGGTCCAAATGATCGTGGTGTTGTCCAGCATCGTCCCGTTCCCATCCGGTTCGGGGGTCTCTGATAATCGGCTTGCGAGTCGGGCGATCTGTTCGCAATACCAGCGGTCAATCTTGATCAATTTTTCCATCGATTCCTTTTTATCGTCGGGATCGTGCGACAGCTCATGATGGCCTTCGTTGATGCCAAGGAACGACATCTTGATGTTGCCTACGGCTGTATCGTATTGCAGGGTCGCGACGCGTGCCTGATCTGACTTGAAGGCCGCGACCAGCAGGTCCTGCTGGACGGCGCTGACGTCAGGCATGTTGGCGGCATCTAGCGGCACGTCCAGGTTGACCTGCGGCGGATCAGCAATGCGAGAATGCAATGACTCGCCTTCCAGCCTGCGTTCCATCTCGCGAATCGATTGCAAATGCTCGTCGAGCATACGGCGGTCGGCCACGCTGACTTCTCCGCGCAACCGCGCTAGGTCGCCAGCCACAACGTCGGTCACGCGGCGAACCAGTTTGGTTTCGTTGGGGTCGCCGAAAAGCTTTTTGAAGAGTTGTTTCGGATTGCTAATCGGCGCGACTGGTCGATTGGGACCGGTGTAAACCAAACGTGTCCAGACATCTGCTCGATCGGGGACGAGAACCCCCAGCTCCAGCGAGCCGAAGCGGGTGCGCGTCGCGTCGTTGCCTTGCAGAAATTGCTTCAGTTCTTGATCGATCGAATGACCTTGCGGCCAGCCGGCTGGTGTATTCCCGCCTCCTTGAATATTTCCGGGAAACAACTCGATCGCCGTCAGCAAACAGCTCATGCCTCGCATATGGTCGTCGCCGTCGCCACGGACTCGGTTGTCGATTCCCTTGAGGATCAAGGTCTTGTTCTTGAACGGCTCCAGCGGTTTCAAAATCTCTGGCAACTCAAATTCCGCGCCTGTTTCCTTGGGCCAAAACGCGTCTTGGATAACGCCGTTTGGGCTGAAGACCCAGATGATCCGCTGCTTGGCCTTCGTGGTGTTTCGCAGGGGCGACCTCGCGCTCGCGAGGCTCGGCAAAAACGAGGCGATGCCGGCAGTGGTTGCCGTAATCCCCAAACGCTGCATCAGTTCGCGACGGTTCAATTCATTTCGATTCATTTAGTCTTCCTTCGAAACAGGTTGAAACGTGGCCGTCCGCCAAGCGATCTCGGCAATCAACTTGCGAATATTGTAACCGTTGGCCATGAAGTAATCCGTCAACTCATCCAACGTCTTTTCGCCGTAGGCTGCCACTGGCTGGTGGACGGCATGGTGAAAAACGGTTTCGACAAAATGTCGATGCGTTTCCCGGCGCCCAACAAGAAACTCTGCCAGTTGTCGCGGCCCAGCGATTTTGATCGATTCACCCTCCGGCATGATCAGCTCGCCGCTGGCGTCGATCGGTTTGTCTTTTTCGGTCGCCCGCGGTCGACCAACGGCATCGAGGCTTTCAAGGGCAAACCCCAAGGGGTTGATGACGCGATGACAAGACATGCAATTGTCGGGGCGAGTCTGGAACTCCACTCGTTCACGCGTCGTCATGTTGGGGTTGTAATCTTCACCGAGTGGTTCAACTGCGACGGGCGGCGGTTTAAGAGCGATCCCCATCAACTTTCGCGAAACAAAGACGCCGCGGTGAATCGGCGATGTGGAACGAAAGTAAGAAAAATGGCTGAGCATGAGAGGATGCGTCAATAAACCTGCGCGTTGTTGCGGATCGAAACTGACCTTTTGAAAGGGATTTTCGCTGGCCACATTCGCATCGAATTGGCTGGCCGAATAGAACTTCGCCAGCCTCTCGTTCAGCCACAGGTAATCGGCCAGCAAAAGCTTCCGAAAGTCG
>JBEBGH010000538.1:0-2582 GCA_040081565.1 Pirellulaceae bacterium | reverse complement strand
ACATTTTCGTTCCTGTGGTCGGGCCACGCATCGTCGGGAGTGGCTTGGTGAACTCACCAATCCCACAAGAGGTTCTTCCCGCCACCAACACCGATGTTCCTACATCCGTTCAAGACGCTTTGTTTTTCCGTCTCATGGCCTGGATTTACGGTCTCACCGAAACGGCGGGAGCGGCCTTCCCAAGCAGCCATGTCGCGATGGCATTTTGCACTGTTTACTTCTCGTTTCTTTATCTGCGCCCAATTCGATACGCACATTTGATTGCGGCGTTCCTGCTCTGCATTTCAACCGTATATGGCCGTTATCACTACGCCGTGGATGTTTTGGCAGGAGGCGTGATGGCAGCGGTGCTGGTCCCGCTCGGCAACTGGCTTTACAGCAAATTTGGCAATGCAGATCAGGATGGTCCGGTGATTGATCAAACCGCGCGCTCGTAAATCCTGTACGTCTTGTAAACTTTGCCGCCAAACGGTTCGAGCAAACGGCGCATCAAAATGTTGTCCTCCAGAACCCACGAAGCTTCCGCTTCCTTGAATCCCAACCGGAGACAGGTCGTCAGACATTCCGCCAGCATCACCGCCTCGATACCGCGGTTGCGATGCTTCTCTTTGACGCCAAGCGTGACGACTCGACAATTGCCTGGAAGTTTGCGACCCAAGGCGTATGGCAGCAGACCAAGGACTTTTGGCGTCCACAACCGTCCACGCAGCGGCTTGATGGCTTCGTTGTAGTCTGGAATGGTCAGCAGAAATCCTACGGTCTCACTTGCAGTCTCCGCCAGCCACACCATTCCATCCACCAGCAGCGGCTTGAGGCGCGCCGCCAAAAAATCAATCTCTGCGCTGTTCATGGGAACAAACCCCCAGTTCTTTTGCCATGCCGAGTTATAGACCTCCTTGATCTTGGCGAGGTCGGCGGTCAGTGACTTTCGACTTACCACCCGGAATCGGAGTTGAGGATTTCGCCGGCGAGACTTGGCCGAGATGCGTTCCAACCGCTCGCGCGGACTGCCCGCAACCGCGAGGTGAAACGCCAGCAAATCTTTCGCTTTTGAAAACCCTTCGGCGGCGACCAAAGTTTCATAGTAGCGAGGATTGTAGGTCATCATCAACTGCGGCGGTGAATCGAAGCCGTCAATCAGCAGTCCACATTCGTCGTTGGTCGTGGGATTCATCGGCCCGAGCACCCGTTTCGCACCTCGTTGCCGTGCCCAATTGAATGCTGCGGCAAACAATTGGCGGCTCGTTTCTGCATCGTCCTCACACTCGAAGAATCCGAAGAACGCGTCGCAATGCTGGTACGTCTGATTGTGGTTCTGGTCAACGATACCTGCGATGCGCCCCACGTCGCGGCCATTCCGCGTGGCGACCCAAAGCTGCATCTCAGCGTGCTGGAACAGCGGATTCGCTTCCGAAAAAACCTTGCGCACATCCATGAGCAGTGGAGCAACCCAATGCGGGTCGTTGCGATAGATGCCGTAGCTGACTTCAAGGAAGCGGTTGATATGGCGCGCCGTACGAGAGAGAGGCAAGACTTGAATTCCCTGGCTCATCTCAATTATGCGGGAACGGGCGCTTCAAGGAAGGCAATTGCATTGCTGGATTCTTGGGAATTCAAATTCAACCGTCAATGTCTTACGCGATTCAAACAGGACACGACTCATTTCCCATTCCGGACTGGCATGAGTCCAAAGTGAAGCACCAGCCAGACTGGCATGGCAAACATGGCAATGGCGATCAACCTCTCCCAGGTCCAAGGCAGATGACAGGCGCGGATCGGAGACTGCAACGGAAAGATGGCAATCATGAAGTAGTTCGCAAAACGCGTGTAGCCGAGGAATCGTCCGTAACGGGGAAATCGCTTCAACAGTCCGCTGATTAGCGCCGCCAGGCCAAATGCAAGGACCAGCAATGTCACAACCAGATTGATGGACGACATTGGTTTGAGTTCAAGCTGTGTCCCGCCCTGCCACTTCAGGTAGGGATAAAGCCACTGGGCTGCAGCCCACACGAAGCTGAATCCGGTCTGAATCGCGGTGCGGAAACTCGCCTTCGCCGAGGTCATCTCACTCAACAACAAACCAAAATACAAAGGCACGATGCCCCAGATTGATTCCAAATGAAGGAAAGGCGTACGAATCAACTCGGCGAAGGCGCTCCAATGGTTGTAAATCATCCGCTCGGATTTTCATTTTTACCGGCGACGAATAGCGAGCAAAAAGTCCTTGTTGTTGATTCATCTCGAAGCTCGCAAAACACGATACTCGTCGGCTACCCTGCCCTTCGCCATGCCTCGCGAATCCATGGAACAAAAGAAAGTGCGCGCGAAGAAAATTATCGCGCGTCTGAATACCACTTATCCCGATGTCCACTGCGAGTTGAGTTTTTCCAGTCCACTCGAACTTCTCATTGCCACGATACTTTCGGCTCAATGCACTGACAAACGCGTCAATCTGGTCACAAAGGATTTGTTCGGCAAATACCGCTCGGCTGAAGACTTCGCGTGTGCTCCGATCTCTGAATTGGAGGAAGCTGTGAAGACCACGGGATTCTTTCGCAACAAGGCGAAGAACATCAAGGCCT
>JBEBGH010000194.1:0-9916 GCA_040081565.1 Pirellulaceae bacterium | reverse complement strand
GCCGAGATTACCTGCATCTGACACCTAAGATCCTTTCTCGCACGCGAAATTCTCAAGGAATTCTCATCGGAACTGCCCGAACCAACCCTGGCAAACACGTCAATTCTCAAGCAGACTTGCGCGATCCAGAGAAGAGTAAACAGCTTCATACCGCCTATAACGCGCTCCGATCGATCAACGTCGACGCGCTCATTTCCATCGGTGGTGATGACACGTTAAAGACTGCCAACAAGTTCAAACTCTTCCAAGAACAGTTCGGTAACAATGACAAGACCATTCCGGTTGTCCATTTGCCCAAGACCATCGACAACGATTATCACGGAATCGATTTTACGTTTGGCTTCTTTACGGCCGTCGATTTTCTGGCGACCGAAATCCGCAACTTGATTTATGATGCGGAGGTCACTCGCTCGTACTTTATCGCCGAGACGATGGGCCGCAGTGCCGGGTGGTTGGCCTATGGAGCGGCAATTGCCGGCGAGGCGAGTTTCGTTGTCAGCGTCGAAGATATCGCGGGCGAATTCCGCAGCGAGGAAACCATTAAAAATCCGGATGGCACTGAGTCGACCCGCCCAGTCATGAACATCGATCGGATCGTCGAGCGGATCGTCAAGACCATGTTGGCCCGCGAACGAGACGGCAAAGAATACGGCGTGATTGTGCTGGCAGAGGGTTTGGCCGAATATTTGCCAAACAGCTATCTCGAAGGTGTTCGACGCGACGACCATGGACACATTTCGATTTCCGAAATCAATCTATGTAATGTTTTCACTTCGTTGATTGCCAAGGTCTTTCAAGAAAAATCGGGCAAAAAGCGTCGAATCAAAGGCCTGCAGTTAGGCTACGAGGCTCGCTGCGCCAAACCTCACGCGTTTGACGTGATGCTCGGCAGCCAACTCGGCGTCGGTGCCTTTCGAGCTTTGGCCGAACAGAAATTGAACGGCGTGATGGTCTCGGTCTCCGGACAACTCGATCTGCATTACGAGCCGTTTGAGAACCTGGTCAATCCAGAAACTCTGGTTACCGTCGTGCGCTATATCCGGGCCAGCAGTGACTTTCATCGTCTGGCTCGGTTTCTTGAAACGCAGGTATCGGACTAAAAGTTAACCCCAAAGCGTATTGGCGCTCGTCGCAAGTTAGTTTTCGAAAATTTCGGGCGCGCCATACCGGCAGTGGATCTGATTGCAAACCTGCGGGGCGAGGCGCAAACCTTGTGCGAGTTCGGCCAGGTAATCCGCTTCAGCGCGGGAATCTAATTTCATTCCCAACAATGACATTGTGTAAACCTGGCTTTCCAGTCCCAAAGGCACCGACCAGGCGAATTCGCGGACATCAACCGGGCGACTGAATTCCTGACGTAAGAAGTGCATCGTCTCAGGCGAACCATCGCCAATCTGTTGCAAGATATTGCGTTGTTCTTCTTCGCTGATATCACCGTCAGCTTTTGAGGCATGGATCATTGCGCGGATCAGGACCACAGCATGCTCATTCTGGTCTTTAGGTTGTCTCGGTTGTGCGGAGGGAAACTGACCGGGCTTGGGTTGATAGGCCGGAGGAGCAGCGGATTCCCTGGGAAAGCTCGGAGCCGGTTGATTGGTTGGACTGTAGCCCGGGCTTGTTGTTTTTGGTGCGCTGCGACGACCATTGGCAACGTTGAGTAGATCCTCCAATTCGCGGGCTTGGGTATCAAGATCCGCCGGGGAAAAGTTTCCGCGTTGAGGTTCCGAAGATGGCCGCGGCGATGGTCGCGAGGTTGGGGGTTGCGGTTGGGGCGCCGAGCGGCCCGAACCTAAAGCTCCACCCAAAATATCCTTCAAGATTTTGGTGCCGATTCCACCACTGCCGCTGGACGATTTGCCCCCCAAAAGTCCGCCTAAAATGTCGATCGCGTCCATGGTTTACTCCAGAAGGTATAAAATTGTGCTTGATTTGACTTTCAATTCTACGGGCCTGATCGCCCAAAATGAAAAGTCACTTGACAGAAGACTATGTACTTAAGGTAAGTCACCGGATTATTGTGCCGGTTCCAAGAAAAAGCAAATCGCAAAGTCAGATCACGTCTGACACGGCAGTTTTGTTCTCTGCAGCGTGGAAAACGGCTTCCATTCTTTGTTGCAGCAGACTGATTAACCCGTCATCATCGAGTGCGGAAAATTCGTCAAAGGGAATCGGCCGCCCGATGACAACTCGGATTTTTGGACCCGGCACTGGAAACTTTCTGGATTTTGGCCAGGCGCGAAAGGCACCCGAAACTCCTACAGGAACAATCGGTGCTCGACTCCGTCGGGCAAGGGCCGAAATGCCGGGTAAGATTTGTTGCAGCGTGCCATCAGGCGTTCGTGTCCCCTCCGGAAACATCAACACCAATTCTCCACGCCGCAGTCGGGTAAGGGTTTCCTTAATGCCGCTTATCGACAAAATTCCCTCGCGGTCGATTGGAATCGCATCCAGAAATCGGATTAACGGGCCTAACAACGGTACACGAAACAGGTCTTTCTTGCCGAGAAAATTCATGCGTTTCGTGCAAGTCGTTCCGACCAGCATCGGATCAAGGTGGCTTTGATGGTTCGAGCAAATCAAACCGGCCCCGGACTCCGGAAAATTTTTGCGGCCGTAAATTTCATACCGATAAAAGATCTTGAACAATAGCCACAAAAGTTTTCGCATCGCCTGATATCCAAACCGTTGAAGCCAGGTCCGTTCGTGGGTTGATTTGGACATAAATTCGACAATACCCGAATGCCTGAAAACTCGTTATCTCGGTAACAAAACAAGAATTGCACCCCAGTTTAGTACAGTCTCTCCTTCGGGAAAGTCCCCAACTGTCGGCTCGCCTTGGAAATTCGGTGGCAACTGTTCAAGCAACGTGTGGTTGCTATTCTGAACATCAATTGGCGAGCGACGTGAATTTTGATTTAAACGAGAACGGCTGGAGGCCCAAGCAAACGAAAATGAAAATCGGCGATACCATCATTGAAGACTCGTTTGCGGAAGCTTTTCGCGTGGTCTATTCGCGCCTGTTGATTACGGCCTATGACGAACATTGGTTAAACGCCGCGGTCGGAAGCGTTTGCGGTTACGGAACGAGTGTCATCGGGTGCGATGCCGAGGTTGGACTCGCGCGGTTTGTCCCGCCAGCGGAAACGCCGGACAGTCGAATCGGAGCGGAGATTTTGTTGTTTAGTTTCTCGGCGGAGTCGCTGGGGAAGGCAATCGTGAATCGAGTCGGGCAGTGCGTCATGACCTGCCCGACGACTGCGGCCTTCGACAACGCGCCAACAGCGGAGATGCGAACTGCCTTGGGCACCCAGTTGCGATTCTTCGGCGATGGGTTTCAACAAAGCAAATTAATTGGCGAACGCCGGATTTGGCGAATCCCGGTGATGGATGGCGAGTTTTTGGTGGAAGACGAGATTGGTATTGGCAAGGGCATCGCTGGCGGCAATTTTCTGATTCATGCCGTCGATCAAGCGTCGGGGCTAGAGGCGCTCAAACGCGGGATCGCGGCGATCGCGACATTGCCGAATGTCATCACCCCGTTTCCTGGTGGCGCCGTTCGCAGCGGCAGCAAAGTCGGCTCGAAGTATTCAGCCTTGCGAGCCTCGACCAACCACGCCTATTGCCCAAGTTTGCGGGGGCAAGTCGATTCGCAGATTGTCGAAAATGCGAATGTGGTTTACGAAATCGTGATTGATGGAACGGACGAACCCTCCGTCGCCCAAGCCATGGCGACTGGAATTCGCGCCACGATCGGTCCGGGAGTTGTGGCCATCGGAGCAGGAAACTACGGCGGCACGCTCGGGAAATTTCACTTTCGGTTACATGACGTCTTGGCGAAACACTAAGTTCGTCCCTAGGGGTCCCAGGGGAAATCCCGGCAGGTGAACTGTGCCGACTTGAAAAAGATTGCCTTTAGACCTTCGCGGCTTGTTGCGCCAATAGTTTTTCGAGTTGTTTCAGGTTCCGCTCGAGTTCTCGAAGGATTTGGTCGTCCAGTGGTTTGCCACCAAAGCGAACTTCATGATACCGGTCGGTGACCTCGGCGACGATGGAGTGTGATCGCGATTCTATTCCGCGTTTGGCAAATTCCGCGATGATCGTCTGACCGAAATCACGATGTGACATGGTCGGTTGCCGTTCCAAATTCCATTTGCGCATCAAGGCCACGAAGCGTTCATAAAACGGAACGATGATCACGCTCTTCCGTTCGGTTAACAACCAACGCCCAAGATCAGGGGAAATCAACGACAGGGCTTTGGCGGCGAGTCGTCGGATCAAACCCGCTTTTGGATTGCGAATGATGACAGATTTTCGTTTGGTTGAACGCAAGGAAATGATCGATAACCAGACCAAAAGGGCAATGCTGATCAAGATTACGACGGTTTGCAGGAACGGATTGGTCTGAAAATTGGCTACGGAATTTTGTAACGACGTGGACCATTGGCTGATGTCGAGAAAACCCGCAAGGCGGGAACTGGGCACGTCCAGCAAATCGAGACTTTGTGCGTCGTCCAGTCCAAGAACATAGTCCTGCCATAATGACCGAGCCAGCTGAAACGAACTGCCTCCCGACGCGTTGTTGGCGAAGATCCCAGTGGCCGGCGTCGGTTCGAACCGCATCCATGCACCGCCTTGCCCCGCCTCCTTATTGTCAATCATTTGTTGCGTGCAATGTTCTGGAGGAATGTACGCTTCTACCCATGCGTGCGCAAAAGTGTTGTTAACACAATAGAATTCGTTCATCCAGTCACCGCCGCAATAGCCCACAACCAAACGCGCTGGAATTCCCTGGCTGCGGAGCATCAACACCATCGCCGCGGCATACACCTCACAGTGTCCCGTATGGTGATTGGCTACAAAATCTTCCACGGCATCCAACTGGTTATTGCGCGGCACATTGGTGTAATCCAAGGTGTACTTGTAAACGGCACTGTTCAGGAAATGAGACTCGATTCGATTACAAATTTCGAGCGTGTTTTTTGACGGTACCTGGCTGGCCAACCGACTCGCGGTTTGCACTAAAACCGGATAACGTTCCTTGGGAATATCCGTCAGCGATTGGAATTCACCCAATTCGGAATTCAAAGTCATCGTGGAGCGAATGCGCGAGGGAGAAACGTATGGAAACGCCCGAGGCAATTCAAATTGAGCGTTGATTCGAGTCACCAGACGATATTGAAACGGAGCCAATTCAATAAACTCAGCCATGCGGGCGCGAGTTAGCGCTGACAGCGGACGACACACTTCGGCCGGAGTGGACGTTTCAGCCGGAGCCAATACCGGGATGGTTGCAAACAACAACGGATCTGTTGTCGACTCCAACGTGTAATCGGCATTGATATACGGGGCTGGCAATCGCGAGTTGCGATAGGAAATTTGCGGAATTAATTCGAAGTCATCGAAGAACACCCGATCGTAGGGCGCCTCGAAATGAGTCACGTTGTTGCGGATCACGAGGCGCGACAAAGCCATCCCACGGAAATAGGGATTGCCGGAAATCTGAATCGGCTCTCCGGAAACCATATTGGTGAATTTGACGCGCATGACTGCGGTGGAGGTTAACTTGATTTCCCCACGTTCGTTCAGGCGGACAGATTTCGAAATGCCAGTAGTCGCAACCGGAGCCACCCGCGCCGCCAACCAGGCGTCTTGGGTTCGGGGAATCAGCACGAACAAGATCAAGGCAAACGCAAGACTTGCCGAAATTGCTGGTACAAGATGACCAATTGAGGCACGAAAAAACGCTCGAGACAACGGTAACGGGCGATAGTTAAAATTCACGCCAGAAGGACGAGTTTCCTTCTTTCCAAAGAATACTTCTACCGACTGGGTACGTTCCGTTCCGGCAAAATTGATCGATTGAGTTCGAAATAATTCATCGTAATTCGTCAACAAAAACAAAAAAAACGCGGCGACCACCATGTACAGCATGAACAGCACGCCGCCCTCCAATTGAATGCTGAAAACGGAGGCGACCACCAATTGCAAAAGGTTCAATATGATCAACTGCCAGTATTGCCGAGGCGTTTTCGATTGCAGGAGGAGCAGGGATTGCAGATAAATGAGCAGATTAGCGACGGCAATCAGTTGAGAGCCTGCTTCGGTCCCAAAAAACCTTCGCATCGAATACAACAAAACGGCGATCGACAATACATTGGCCACCCAACGAGGCAAGCTGAAGAGCTTCAGTAAATCCACCAGAATCCAGGCGAGGATTGCCAAGCCAATGGCTGTGACACTGAGTGCGAGGTTGCCCTGACCCAAACCCAGCAAGGCCGCGCTGAGAATGACCATTAACAAATAGGTGATTTCTATCCAGCGATTGTTGCCTTGCATTAACTCGCACCTCGCTGTTGTGTCGAAAGCGCGTTCGATTCTACATGGTCAGCGTCACCGGACTTTTTGAAATCAGCGTTGGCAGGTGTATCGAGGGGCTGAAAGATTTCACGAAACTCAAGGGAAGAGACTTCCACCCATCGAATCCACTGGTCCAGGGAACGGTAGCGAACTCGCTCAGCCGAGGTTAAAGAGTCGAGTAAGGACTCCGAAAAAGGGCGCGAGCTGAAGACGTAAATTGGCGTTCCCTCGGAGGCTTGATTACCGACCTCCAGCATGGCCTTCAAGGTTTGCGGATTCGATGATCCAGTTGCGGTGGCCAGGGATTTAAAGGCGTCAAAGGCGATTCGGGAATAAACATTATCGCTCAGGATTGTTGTTTCTGAACCACAAACTGCGATCGACATTTGCCCGAAGACATGGCCCTGAATTCGCGAAAACAAAGTCGAAGCAAAACTTAACATTCGCTCAATCCGTTCGTTGTGCATTCCGCCGGCAACTACAGCCTCAGGCCAGAACAGATCAAGGATCAAAACAAAGTCCTTGTCGGTGCGAGTATCAAATTGTTTAACCATCGGATGCGCGTACTTCGCCGTGGTTCGCCAATGAATTTGCTTCAGACTGTCGCCGCTGCGCCAGCCGCGCAAGGCAAAAAACTCGTCATCGACGAGACCACGTTTTCGCTTAACGGCACTGGTGCCCGAGGCTCTGGAAAGCAGACGGCGATCCCAAGATGTCGTAAGGTTTCCAAGAGCCGGCGCGACGAAGATGGTTTCCTTGACGGGGACCTCGACGATCGCTTGGAGCAATCCAAATGGAAAACGCGTACGCAAAACGACCGGCCCAAATTCGTATTCGCCTCGGGAGTCAACACAGGCCTTGTAGGCCTGAAAAACGCTTTCTCCGGGGCGAATTACCGGGAATAAGAGGCGAACCATTTCCGGGCGCTGGGCCGTTGGAGTTGCAATCACCCGCGTGCATTGATCGCGCAAGACAAGTTGCCAGGAACTGAGCGTGGAACGATTGTTTTTCACCTCCCAATTCACTTCGAATGGCTGTTGGGCAAAACAAATTTTAGGCAGCGTTCGTTTGAGCCGGATACGTTTCATCATCGCGAGGCTGATGCGCCAGCCGATCAGGACTGGGGCAACCATAATTCCAGTCATTAAGATCAGCAAATTGATGTTGCGCAACAGGGCGCCGGCGGCGATAAACATCAGTACCACCAGGTAAATCGCTCCCTCGCGGGTCAACATCAAGCGAATGCGATGAGATGCAAGTTGGGCGGATTCCAAAACGTTAGACATCGCTTAATTACACGTCCGTTAGCTGGGCAGTTCGACCTGGCCGACAATGCGGCGAATGATTTCTTCGGTTTCGTTACGTTGGTTGCCTTGGAGAAAGCCCCGACTTTGCACACGATGGCCACAAACCGAAATGGCCAAGGCTCGCGCATCATCGGGAATCGCGTAGTCGCGCCCATCAACAAAAGCCGCAGCCTGGGTGGCTCGGTACCAAAGCAACGCGCCTCGAGTGGAAACGCCGAATGCCAATTCGGTGGATTGTCGTGTTTCATGGACGATCTTCAAAATATAGTCTGAGATTGAAGAGTCGACTTTCACGTCGCGCACGATGGCTTGGATACGTACCAGTTGGCTGGCGTCCGAGACCGCCTGCAACGTTTCGACCGGTTCGCCCCGACGATGGGAAGTCAAAATTGCCTCTTCGTACTCGCGATCGGGATAACCCATCGAAATTCGCAAGAGGAAGCGGTCGAGCTGGCTCTCCGGCAACACGTAAGTCCCCTCAAATTCGAACGGATTTTGGGTCGCAATCACCATGAATGGCGGCGGCAAAGGATGCGTGACGCCATCCACGCTGACCTGTCGGTCACTCATGGCCTCCAGCAACGCACTCTGGGTTCGGGGGGGGGCTCGGTTAACCTCGTCGGCCAACACGAAGTTGCTGAAGATGGGGCCCTGTTTGAATTCAAATTCGTTTGTCGCCGACTTGAAAATCGAGCTGCCGACAATGTCGCTGGGGAGCAAATCCGGCGTAAATTGGATTCGTCTAAAATCGCCAGCCACGCTTCGCGCCAACGCCTTGCCCATCAACGTTTTTCCAACGCCGGGCAAATCTTCCAGCAAAACGTGCTCACCAGCCAGCAACGCGATCACGCAATTTCGGGCGACATCCTCCTTCCCCAGCACGACGGAGGCGATGTTTTTTACCAAAAGTTTAGCGACCTTGAACCAGTCTGTACCTTGACTTTCATCAACGCGCAAATTTTTCACGGTTTCCCCACGACGCGTGGCATTTTCCAAATTCAAGTCCGATTCTCCCGATTCCCACTTGTTGACCAACGGCCCCGCCGAAGCGAATCCTGCCGCGGGTTCCCTCAGGCAGTTTTGTTGGACACATTCTAGACAATCTTACGGTCTGTTGCCGAGGGTCTAACTGAAGGTCGAAGAGATTTTCAGCGCAAAAATCCTGTGACAGGTGCGTCAAGTCAGGTCGCGCGGGTTTGGGATAGAATTGGTTGCCGAAGCAGACCAGGCGGAAGAAAGGTCCAAAACCTATTCTGTAGGGATCTCGATTTTGGCTTGAGTGGTTTTCCAAGGCATGCTCCCTGGAAACGGTCCCCATTTTCGCAACTCGAAAAACAACAACACAGATGCGATCGTAATGAAAACAGCCGAAATCAGCAAAAGCGAGTGATAAAAGTCAAAACCAGTCGTGAGCTTCGGTCGCACGATCTTCCCGTCGCGAACCACGATTTCAGAAGAAGTATTGCCGGCTTGGCTCATGACACGTGCTCTTAATATTTGCCTGAATTGATAAACAACAGAATCGCGGCGGCAACAAACAGGATGAAGGCTAAAATCAGTGAAAACGAATAAACATCAAACTGTCGTTTGCCAACGGGACCTTTTGGTCGGTTGGCCGAAACAGATTGTTGGCCGGGAGCGGCCGCAGGCGGAATGGCTGATAGTCCACCGGTTTCTTCGGGACCGAACAGATCCAAATCAGAATTTTGTCGTGACATGATCGCCCTCACGCACTGCAGTTTGTCGGTATTCTGGAGCGACTCGCAGAATCGAACGATCATTTTCGCTCTTCACGACGATTGCTTTGCCGATGAAACGGTCACCACGGAAAATGTCGAGCGTGTGCCCTTCGCGAATTCCGTCGTCTGAACCGAGACTGACGACGACGTTTTCAAAGTCGCGGTTGCGGGAGACCTCAACAACGACGCCGTCAACCTTCGACGGAATGTGGTCTGTAAGCGATTCTGGGTTCAAGCCATTGCTTCGCATTACCTTCTCGGCCTTGGCGATCTGCGAGGTTAAATCTTTGGCTTGGGCCTCAAGACCTTCCAGCACTTGCTTGGTTTGGTTGTAGGAGTTTGTCAAGTCGATGACTTCGGTACGCTTGGCAGTAATCTCGGTGACCAAGTTTTTGTTTGAGATTCGCAACGATTCAACTTCTTTGTCTTGTTGGCTCAAACGGGCTTCGACAGAGCTCAAGTTCTGTTGAAGTTTTTCATTCTCGACGATTTTTTCCGTCAGCTGTTTAATGG
>JBEBGH010000537.1:0-2587 GCA_040081565.1 Pirellulaceae bacterium | reverse complement strand
GGACGTGGTCAAGGCGGCGGTGGTGGCGGACGCGGCGGCGGTGGCGGCGGCGGACGTGGCGGCGGTGGTCAGGGTGGCGGCGGCCCTGGCGGGATCTTCTAAACGATCACCATCCCGTAATCGTCGATCTAATTCTCGCTCAGCAATAGAGTTACCTCGGGAATGCTCCCACCAAACCTGAGGGACTTCGCTTTTTCGTGTTCCATAGCGAAGTGAATTTTGACGCTGGGAACTCCGGAAGGAAAAAACTCGTCGTCGCCCAGAAAATGGATGATTCGATTGTTCGATTGGTTATCTCCCGCCTGAACATCAAGCACCAACAGCCCTGCTTTGTTGGCGCGACAAACCACCGTGAGGTCGTGTTCCGCTGACTTAAACTTACCGTGATATCTCGGGCGGTTTTCTTCTGGCAATGCTGTGACTTGTAGCCCCTGACCGGCATCGCCCAGACTCTCCAAATAATCATGAGTGTCGGCCGCTTCCTTACCACCCGCCTTGGCATGGGCCAGCAAGGTAATTCCGTGTGGGCCAAGCGTACGTTGGATTCCTGGTTGTGCTTCGACAAAACTTCTGACGACGCCTGTCATTCCCAACATCGCTGCCGCAAAAATATCGATCCGACTTCCATTTGCAAGGAGGAATTCGGCAATCCCTCGTTGGCCCGTATGTGAGGCAGCCCCCAACGCGGTCTCCCAATCCCCGAACCCCCAATCCCAACATGCATTTACCAGTTCCGGGTACGACTTCACGAGTTCCCTGACTCGTTGTTCATTGAAATGGGCCACGCCAACGAGTTCTGCCACGACTACTTGGTCTTGCCGCGGAAACCCTTTCCAGAGTTCACCAACAAACGCATTCTCCGTTGAGCAATTCTCAAATGAAGATCCACCGAAACCGATCAAGGCAGACGCGGCAAGGGCACTTTGGGTGCCGATTCGAAACCAATCTCGTCGAGTAGAGTTTGAGTTCATTTTCTTCCCTTATCCGGAGGTGTCGCGTTAAGCAGCTACATTGAATTGGAACCGAAGTTCAAATCACTACTCCGTTTTGTAGGCCAACGGTTTGTTAAAAGCAATAAAATTCTTTGTGTGCCTATTGAGCACCACTGTTTGAATTTTGGTGTGGCTTCTCCGACGAGGCGAATCCAAGTGCGATAAAGGCCCGGGCGACTTCGCTTATTCTTGCTTGATCTTGGTGGAAGAAATCCTTCCAAACGAGTTTGGCGGCATTTCTGCTTGATTTGTCGCTAGAAAGTTATTGCGGGTCCCAGCTTTCTTCCCACATGCAATGTTTGATCTTGTGGCGATTCTTGATGAGTTCTTCAATACTCGGTTCGTCGTTCAAGGCTCGCTTCAACGCCAACTTGATGGCCTCGTAGTTGTTTTTGTAAAGGTCGGCTTTATCCAGGTTTTCCTGTTTGGCGGCGTTGGGGTCGATCCACAACAAAGCGATAATGCACAAATCGTTGGCTTGATCTCTCGGAATGATGCCTTCGATGACCGCGTCGAGAATGCCGTCCGCAACCCCTGCCTGCACGACCCCGCCAAATAGTTCGATGTTGGCCGAGTCCTTGAGCGTTACCTTGGGAACCATCATCGTCACCGGTCGAACCATTTGATTGATATCGCGCACGGCAAACATCGCCGTATGACCTTTGCTTTGAGCCATCATTGTTGCAAAGGCTGTTCCCACAGGCCCGTCAACAGCTCCGATGACGATTTCCGGCATGGCGGCGGTAACGTCTTTGCCTTCCGAAAATACAGTGGCTTCGCCAGCTTTGAAGATTATCTTGCTCATCGTTTATCGTTTCCCGGTTGGTTAAATGAGACTAAATAAACCACAGATTGTAGTGCGATCCGCCAAAAGTTGCAGTGTCCCTCGTTCATCGCCGATGGATGGAAGGTTATCTCTTCATCTGAATCGGTTTACAATCCGACGTTGTCGGCAACGGTTGTTTGTTTCGATAATTGGAAAGCCCAAGCTGTGACCGTCATGAAACGCAACGGACCGCAGCACTCGACCTGATGGTCGTGTTGGGCTTGGGCTTTATTGGGAATTCCGTAGCCGGCAATTTCCAGTGGTTGCTTTTGAGGTCCGCGATTTTAGGAACAACTATTTTCCGATAACGGGTTCTGCAGTCGCGGATAAACAATTAAACAGAACTGTACTGCTTTAATAATTGATTGACATAAATTCCACGGAGCCAAATCGTGAGAAAACATAGTCTTGTCATAGTGGCAATGGTCTTTGCTTCGGTCTTCTCGTCAACACTGTTCGCCCAAGAAGCAAAGGTGGATCTGCGTGAAATTAGGCGGGAGCATTGTGTCGATCTAAAAGAGCCGGATTACAAACACGCGCCAAGGTATGCTCTTCTGGTAACGGGGCCGAACGCGCAAAAGCGGAATTGGCTTGTGTTGGATGGATTCAGGACCGTTTACCTTGATCTCAATGAAAACGGTGACCTGACCGAAGACGGAGAGAAATTCATTTGCAAGGCAGAGAGTAGCGGTGGGACCCCGCGTCGACATCTAATGGATTGCTACTTCGAATTTAATTTGAGCAAAAAAGTAAGAATAAAACTGGACGT
>JBEBGH010000010.1:0-34622 GCA_040081565.1 Pirellulaceae bacterium | reverse complement strand
TGGTGATTGGTTTGGTGTTGGAACCTCCAATTTCCCTGAGGGCCTTTTTTGTGGCAATATCAACCCACGATTTGTTTAATGCGATCGCCTAAAGTGCAGATGATTAATAAACATGATTATTTGGCCTGAAAAATTCTCTTTCGAACGGAACGACGCGCCCCCGTTTTCTCTATTTCATTGTCGACGTGCAAGTTTAGGCGATCCTAACGCCACACTCGAGTGATCCCCAGGCACACGCTTTTGATGGATTTTCGGGACTAAAGTCGTCCGGCAGTCGATCCTTGGCCACGCTAATAAAACACCATTGATTTTTATTAATCGGAAAATTTGACACCCTGTATAACTCGAATGAGAATAACCCTGCCTGAATATTCCGGTCGGGCGCTGCTATCCAAGATTCCGTCGCATTCGTAATGGCGACAAACAATGCTTTAACATTAATTTTTGGGACCGCATTTATGAGCTCCAGCAAAAAGTCTCGACCCAAGTCGCGTTCGCGAAGAGTATCTGCCAATGCGAATCGTGCCCGCATCGCGTTTAGCTTTGATCGCCTCGAGCCGCGCTCCATGCTCGCCGGGTTGCCGACCTTGATCGATATTCTGGCGGGCGTTGAAAATTCACGTCCAACACAATTTACGAATGTCAACAATACGACGTTCTTTGTGGCGCGTGATCCGGTAAATGGAGAAGAACTTTGGAAGAGCGATGGCACGGCTGCGGGCACGGTATTGGTCAAAGATATTCGACCTGGTATTGAAGGATCGGGTGTGACCGCGCTTACCAATGTAAACGGCACATTGTTTTTTGCCGCCAACGACGGAATCAACGGATTTGAATTGTGGAAAAGCAACGGGACGAATGCCGGCACTGTTTTGGTAAAAGCCGTCCAGCCACTTGAAGATTATGTTCCAAGCGGCATGACAAACGTCAACGGGACACTGTTCTTCCGAGCCAATGACGGAATTAACGGTAGCGAACTTTGGAAAAGCGATGGCACTGCCGATGGAACGTTTTTAGTTAAGGATATTAGATCGGGGCAGGAAAGCTCGGCGCCTGGTTCTTTTACAAGCGTTAACGGAATACTATTTTTTACAGCCCTGACACTTGACGCGGGCAAGGAACTTTGGAAAAGCGACGGAACCGCGGCAGGCACCGTTCTCGTTAAAGATATTCGCCCTGGAAATGGAGGAGGCAGCGTTTCTGGCTTGACCAATGTGAATGGAACACTTTTCTTTGCGTCTGAAGATGGAACCCACGGAACTGAATTGTGGAAGAGCGATGGCACAGGTTCAGGTACGGTTTTGGTCAAAGATATTCAGACAGAATCGTATTATTCTTCATCCCCCAATAATTTGACAAACGTCAATGGGACATTATTCTTTAGCGCAAACAACGGAATTAAAGGATTTGAATTATGGAAGAGCGACGGCACATTGGCGGGCACCGTTTTGGTCGAGGACATACGACTCGGTGCGGCCAGCTCGTACCCGACTGCCTTTGCAAATGTCAACGGCACTTTGTTATTTGGCGCAAATGATGGACAAACAGGTGTGGAACTCTGGCGCAGCGATGGTTCCATTGGCGGTACCAGTTTGGTGAAGGACATCAATAGTGTTTTTGGCATTAGTTCGTTGACGACAAATTTTGCTTCCGAAAACGTGAATGGCACATTGTTTTTTACCGCTAATGACGGCGTTCACCAAACCGAGTTGTGGAAAACTGATGGAACCTCCCAGGGGACGGTTCTCGTGCAAGATCTCAATCCTGGCGGACTTTTTTCTCCGGATGATTTCACCAATGTCAACGGTACGCTTTTCTTCAAGGGCAATGATGGAACGAACGGCGTTGAATTATGGGTCATGGATGGTGGGGGTGAATCGGCGGTGCAGGGGAGCCGTGTTGCCGATGCAGGAGTGATTCTGCCCGGCGTTAGCGGAAGTGGTGTTTCGGGAACCGGAGTTACCGGAGTCGGTGTCGGCGGATTGGGGGTCCGCCCATCAACAACCCCCAGCGAATTGAACTTGATCGATATCGTCACCGGCGCGGATGCATCCGAGCCCAAATACTTTACCAACGTCAACGGAACCATTTTCTTCTCCGCCAGCGATTCCACCAACGGCCGCGAGCTGTGGAAGTCCGACGGCACCGTTGGTGGGACGTCACTGGTCAAAAATATCAATGTTGGCGCGGCAAGCTCAAACCCGACCAACCTCGTGAACGTCAATGGCACGCTCTACTTCGCGGCCAACGATGGACCCATCGGCGTCGAATTATTCAAGAGCAATGGCACATCGGAAGGAACGGTGTTGGTCAAGAACATCAACCTGTTGGCCGCTAGTTCCTCGCCGCAGTCACTCGTCAATGTCAATGGAAAATTGTTCTTTACGGCTGTGGGTGGAATTGCTTCGGGACGGGAACTTTTTGTCAGCGATGGGACCACTGCCGGAACAATTCAACTCAAGGACATTCGCCCAGGATTCAACCTCGGCTCCAATCCATCCCAATTGACCAATGTCAAAGGCCAACTGCTGTTCGCGGCCAATGATGGAGTGGCCGGGACCGAACTGTGGGTCAGCAACGGGACCGCCGTGGGGACGAAATTGCGCAAGGACATCAACTTGGGGCCTGTCGGTTCCGACCCGACGAGTTTGACCAATGCCAATGGCGTACTCTTTTTTGCTGCTAACGATGGCGCGCATGGCACTGAGTTGTGGACGAGTCGCGGTCGCTCCGCCGTGCTCGTTAGCGATATCCGCGTGGGTCCTTTGGGATCGAATCCGGTACGGCTGACCAATGTGAAAGGGAACGTTTTCTTCGCGGCCAACAATGGAACGAGTGGCACCGAACTGTTTATGACCGACGGGACTGCGGCTGGCACGACGCTGGTGAAAGACATTAACCCAGGCGCATCCAGCTCCACTCCCAATGAGTTGACCAATGTGGGCGGAACCCTGCTGTTCGCCGCCACTGACGGCGTCACAGGCATCGAATTGCACCGCAGCAACGGCAACTTGGCTGGAACGGTGCTGGTCACCGACATTCGCCCCGGCTCGACCGGTTCCGTGCCGCAACAGTTCCTCAATCTCAACGGCACATTGTTCTTTTCGGCAGCGGACGGAGTGACCGGTCGCGAGTTGTGGAAGAACGCAATCCTCGGGAACACCACGGCACCGGTTGCCGACATTCGTGCGGGCGCGGGGAGCTCAAGCCCCACGGGGTTGACGGCCGGTGGTCCCGGATTCCTGGTGTTTTCGGCCGACAACGGCTTCAACGGCAAAGAACTGGCCTCGCTGGTGAATCCCAGTTCAGCCGGGACCGGAACATTCTCGTTGACACCGGCGGCTTCGGTAGTCAAAGCCGGTACGCGAACGAGTTTATCTCTTTCGTGGACGGTTCCGTCAGGCGGCTGGCGCGTGCTCAAACAGATCGAGCTTCGCCTGCGCGACGAACAGGGCCGGGTGCTGTGGATCAAGTTCGACGAGGCTACGAATTCGATGAGCCTTTACCGCCAGGCCCGCGATCGGTTTGGAAACGCGAAAACCGTCGGTTCGCATAAGGTTCTGTCGGGACCGTTGGCCAAGGTCTACCTGCGGACGACGACGGTCACCGCCGATAGCGCTTCGTCACCGACGGTGCTGTTGACGTTTGATCTGAAGTTCAAGGGTCGAGCGCGCGGCAACTACACGATCGAAGCCGCCGCCAGCGACGACCTCGGACACCGCGACCCCTTCAAATTCGCAGGCAACATCAAGGTGGTCTGACAGCAAACAATGCTTTGACAATGAACTCGATCGAAGCGAGCGAAACGCCAACACCGGTGCTCACTCACAACATCATGATCCTTTAGTGTCCTCTGCTTTTCTACAGAGCCGTCGCTAACCCCTTTGATTTTCCCTTTGATTTTCCCATGTGTACCCGGCGCAGAGCGGGTTTATTTTGCGTTTCCGTCGATGTATCGCTGCTGGGGCTCCGGTGGCGGAAATATCTCCGCCGGGCGCGACCATCGCGGGAATTCGTTCAATGACGGCCTCTTCGAGACGCAACTCGCCGTCAGCCGCAATGGCGGGCAATCCACTCGCTACCGCACGCCGTCGGTGGTGGAACGATCGGGCTGAAGCTAAAATACGGACCGGTGGACTTCGACGTGACTAGTCATGATTTCCCTGGATAACATCATGAAGCGACTCTGTGCTTTGACGCTGACGGCTCTGCTGACGTTCTTCCTTTTCAACACCAGCGTCGGCTTTGCACAGACGCGTGATCTCACGTTGGCACGCGACAAGAACTGGCTTGTCATTCTGGGGCCGCATCTGCCCAAGGGTGAGATTCGGATCAACTATCTCGAAGCCTATTGTCGTCCGGATTCAACAGACGCCGACTGGCATGACACGACGATCGGCCACACGACGGAACTTGTTTCGCTCAGCGATGACAAGAAGACGATGAAGCTGCGCTGCACCGTCAAAGATGGCGTGGTGGTCGACCACACGATCACCGCCAGCAACGACGACATCACATTTGCCATCACCGCGCATAATCCCACCGCGACAGCGTCCGCTGCCCATTGGGCTCAGCCGTGCATTCGGCTCGGCGACTTCACGGGCTTTGACAACAAGGGCAAGGACATCGACGATTACCTTCCCAAGTGCTTTGTTTTCCTGGATGGCAAGCTGACACGCATGCCGGACATCCGCCCGTGGGCCAAAGAAGCCCGGTACATTCCCGGCCAAGTTTGGTGTCCCCAGCACGTCCCGAGTACCGACGTCAACCCGCGTCCGCTCAGCCCGCTGATCCCCAGCAACGGACTCATCGGCTGCTTTAGCGGTGACGAAAAGCAGATATTCGCTGTGGCGTTCGAACCGTATCAGGAGTTGTTTCAGGGAGTCGCCCGTTGCCTCCACTCCGACTTCCGCATCGGTGGCCTGAAGCCCGGTGAGACGAAGCAGATCAAAGGCAAGATCTACATCGTCCCCAACGACGTGCCCGCGCTGCTGACTCGTTACAAGCAGGACTTCCCGGAATAGCAGACTGAAGACAAGGTCGGCGGGTTGCCAATTTCTTGTTCGGTGGAGAAGCCGGGTCGGGTTTCGGCGGTGGTTTATGACTCGCCGGGGCGGCTCGTTCGGGAGTTGCTGCACGCAACGCAGCACCTAAGACGACGGGCAAGCACTCGCTGATTTGGGACAGGCTGGATCGCGATGGCAACGCGCTGCCGGCGGCCGAGTACTCGTGGAAGTCGTTGCAGACGCCGGGACTGAAGGCGACCTACCTCTTGAGCCTTGGCACGAACTAAACGCCCGGCAACGACTGGCGGACCGCCAGCGGGCCCGGCAAGGTGGCCGTGGGAGGGGCCGGCCGGCCGTTACCTGGTGGGGCAGCTATCCCTGCCGCTTGGAAGGGGCGCGGGTGCTCGCGGCGGAAACCGGTTTCCATTTTTTGCACGAATTAATGTCGGAGTGCGACATTTCCCTCAGCAGATTCAGTTAAATGCTGAAAATCATGGATGTTGCAATCCGCAGTTCGAGTTGCGACCATAAAACAGTTGGTCATTGAAACCAATGGGCGCATTTGATTGGCGAGGCTCAGATGAAATTCGTATTCGGCCTGGAAGTGTTAATCGCGTTTACCTTTGGCGCAAGTTTGTTCGCCCAATCACACAACGATTGGGAATCTGTCGGTGGAGATCGTGCCGGGACGCGATATTCGACGCTTGATCAAATTAACGGCGAAAACGTCGGGCAGCTTCAAGTTGCCTGGCAATATCAGACCGGAGAATTGGTCAATGGAAAAGGCTCGACCATTGAATGCACTCCCCTCATCGTCGATGGAGTGATGTACATCACGACCGCCAAACGCCGTGTCGTCGCGCTGGACGCGGCCTCGGGCAAAGTCATCTGGGAATTCGATCCCCTCTCCTATGGACCGTTGGCCGGTCCGCTCGCCTCTGGTGGCGTAAACCGCGGCGCGGCTTTTTGGGTTGATCCGAAAAATTCCTCGGTTCGCCGTGTGTTTCATGGGACATCGGACGGTCGACTTTATTGCCTTGACGCCGTCACAGGAAAATTGGACCTGAACTTTGGAACGAATGGAGCGAAGGATCTTCGCGAGGATCTCGATCGTGACGTGACAAAGCTTCCTTACGGCCCAACTTCGGCGCCGGCAATACTGGACGACATGGTGATTCTTGGGTTCTCTAATGGTGAAGGCCCGGACATCGCTGCTCCTGGCGACGTTCGCGCTTTTGATGCGCGGACGGGCGTTCAACGCTGGTCGTTTCGCACGGTTCCGAAACCAGGCGAGTTTGGAAACGAGACTTGGGAAGAAGGTTCATGGGAAAATCGCGGAGGCGCAAATGCTTGGGGAGGCTGCAGCGTCGATGTCAAACGCGGTTTGGTTTTTGCCGGGCTCGGGTCGGCGGCTTTTGATTTATATGGGGGTGATCGAAAAGGGGATAACCTTTTTGCAAACTGTGTCGTGGCGATTGATGGGAAAACGGGACAACGTCGGTGGCACTTTCAGACCTTGCGACATGACGTTTGGGACTATGACTTGCCGGTCTACCCGAACTTGATCACGATCGTTCGGGATGGTAAGCCGATCGATGCCGTCGCGCAAGTGACGAAAACGGGTTTTGTCTATGTCTTCGATCGTGAAACGGGGCAGCCCTTGTTTGACATCGAAGAGCGAGCGGTTCCGATATCGGACATTTCAGGCGAATCGACCGCACGGACACAACCGATTCCGCGAAAGCCGCCTCCGTTCTCAGTACAAGGAATGGATGAAAGAAACGTGACTGATATCGGTGAGGAGAATCGAAAAGGGGTATTGGAACAACTGGCGAAACTCCGGCACGGGGAGGCTTTTATTCCGCCAAGCCTCGAAGGATCGGTTGTACTTCCGGGCTTTCACGGAGGCGCCAATTGGTCGGGCGCATCATTCGATCCGACACATTCCATTTTATATCTCAACGCCACCAACGAACCGATTGTGTTCGCCTTGGCCGCTACGCCGCCGGGTTCACGTTATCCGTTTAACCATCGCGGTTACAACAAACTCCTCGACCATGAAGGCTACCCGGCAATCAAGCCGCCATGGGGTACTTTAAACGCGATTGATTTGGCAAAAGGTGAAATCATCTGGCAAGTCCCTTTGGGAGAGTTTTCAGAACTTACCGCACGTGGCGTTCCGCAAACCGGGACACCTAACTTTGGCGGTACGATTGTTACCCGCGGAGGCTTGGTCTTCGTTGGCGGAACGAAAGACGAAATGTTCCGGGCTTTTGACAAAGCGAGCGGAAAAGTTCTATGGCAGGCCCAACTCCCCGCGGGAGGTTATGCGACCCCCGCAACGTACATGGCTGACGGGAAACAATTTGTGGTGATCGCCGCCGGCGGAGCTGGAAAACTTGGAACCAAGGCCGGCGATTCATTTGTCGCCTTTTCGCTGCCAAATGGTCCCGCCCCAAATAGTTTGGAGCGGGAAAAATAAACGGTCGTTGAGGTACCAAAACCTGATGAGCCGCAGCGCAGCGCTCAAACCTGCAACACATCAGTACCGACGGCCAGAATCAGACGTACACTCGGTCAAGATTGAACGATGCATTTGTGTCAAGTTTCTACACAAGCAGTGAACGGTTATCTATCCCAGTTGCACGTTGAGAACGGCCCATATCGCAACACGCCCCGCCCCCTCCTATTTGCAGTGCTGAATCTGGACCGTTAGCGAAGGCGATTCGTGAACGGATCGCTTCTCATCAGGTGAAGTGCACAATTTAACCCGTTTCATTGGTTGTGGTATGATCAAGTCGGTTTCAAACAACCATGGGCCCGTAGCGTATCGCAACATCAATTACCCAGCAATCAAAAAAGATGAGCCTGCATCCGCAATGCCATAACGTTTCGGCATATGCCTGCCCGCCGGCATTTGGCGGATCGGTGTTCGTCGCGGCTTTGGTATTCGTCCTGCATTTCGCGGCTTTTGCTGCGGGACAGAAAATTGAGTTCGTTCGCGACGTGCGGCCCATTCTCCAAAAGCACTGTTTAGGTTGCCACGGACCGGAGAAACGTGAGGGTGGCTTGCGATTGGACGTCAAGTCTGCGGCGTTCCGAGGTGGTGACTCCCACGGCGCAACGATTCTTGTTGTCGGCAACGCAGCCGAAAGTCGCCTCGTCCAGTTTGTCAGTCGTGACGACGCAGAACTTCAAATGCCACCCGAGGGTGAACGCTTGTCGGCGCAGGAAATTAGCGTGTTGACTCAATGGGTGAACGAAGGGGCGGTCTGGCCGCAAGAATTTGCTGGTACTGAAGAACAGGTGACGCACTGGTCGCTAACGCACTTAACCAAACCCGTGGTGCCCACAGGAGTTGCCAATCCGATTGATGCCTTCGTTCGAGCCAAATTGGCCGAGAAAAACTTGGCGCCTTCGCCGCAAGCGGACCGGCGGGCACTCATTCGGCGTTTGAACTATGACTTGACCGGATTGCCGCCCACGCCTGAAGAAGTAGACGAATTCGTTTCCAATCCCGACCCGGCGGCCTACGATCAACTTGTCGCGCGGTTGCTTGCTTCTCCGCGCTATGGCGAACATTGGGCACGGCACTGGCTCGATGTCGCCAATTATGCGGACACTCACGGAAACGACCACGATTACGCAAGGCCGAATGCTTGGCCCTATCGAGACTACGTGATTCGAGCCTTCAATGACGACAAACCCTACGCTCGCTTTATCCAAGAGCAAGTTGCCGGCGACGTTCTGTTCCCGGATGATCCACAAGCGACCGTCGCGCTCGGCTTTGTCGCCGCTGGACCGTGGGACCATACGCTGATGGTCACGGTACGCGAGGACACGGTTGATCATCGAATGGCGCAATATCTCGATCGCGACAATATGGTGAGCACCGTAATCGGGACGTTTCAAAGCCTGACTGTACACTGTGCGCGGTGCCACAATCACAAGTTCGACCCGATCACGCAGCGCGAATACTATGCATTGCAAGCCGTCTTCGCCGGAGTGGACCGGGCCGATCGGCCGTTCGATCAAGATCCGAAGACACACCGCATGCGCACGCAATTGCTGGCCGAAAAACGCGCATTGCGGGACCGTGATTCAATTCTGCTGGCGAACCTGGAAACGCCTGCGGTTTCCAAAAAAGTTGCTGACTGGGAACAACGACAGGCGCAACAAACTGCGGCTTGGGCGCCATTGGATATTATCAGCGTTGTTTCGACGGGCGGCACGACCTTGACGCGGCAATCAGATGGTTCCTGGTTCGCCAGCGAGACACGACCCGATCACGATACTTACATTGTTACTGCGCAGCGACCTGGTGGGAAACTTGGTGCCGTTCGGCTGGAAGTGTTGCCCGACGATCGCCTTCCGCAAAAGGGACCAGGACGTTGGGACAACGGCAATTTTCACTTGACCGAATTTCGAGCTTTCGCAGCACCGCCCGGCGGCAGCGAAGGAGCGCGGCCAATTGTGTTTTCTCGAGCCTTTGCGGACTTCGATGAAGGGCCTGGAATTTCCGCCGCGCAAGCAATCGATGGAAAAGCAGACACCCAATGGGGCGTGCATCCTCGATATGGCGAACCACATGAGGCGGTGTTTGAGGCCGAAGGCTCGCCGGAGTTTGCGGCGAACACGACCTTCACCTTCTTGCTGGAATTCGAAGCGGGTGCTCCGGGCCACGGAATTGGACGATTCCGTTTGACGACCACTGGTGAATCGCCAGCCACCACGATTCTTCGGCCCATCCCGATTGAGTTGGCAAAAATTCTGGAAGTACCGGTTGGCGATCGCAGTCTTGAGCAACGCCAGGAGTTGGCCCTTGCTGTTCTGAATTTAGAGAACGAACACGCGCTGGCTGCCCTTCCTGCTCCGCAATTTGTTTACGCCATCACGAAGGACTTTCCGGCAGACGGCGAAAACTTCAAACCGCCAGCGGAACCAAGAACGATCCGACTTCTGCAACGCGGCGAATTGAGCAGGCCGGGCGAAATTGTCGAACCGGGGACCCTTTCCTGCGTCCCGGAAATGCCTTCTGAACTGCGGCTGGATCATTTGGAAGACGAAGCGTCACGGCGTGCCGCGCTCGCGCTTTGGCTGAGCCACGATCACAACGCTTTGACTTGGCGCAGTATTGTCAATCGCGTGTGGGCTTGGCATTTCGGACGAGGGCTGTGCGATTCGCCGAATGACTTTGGAAAGATGGGAGGCACACCCAGCCACCAAGAGCTATTGGATTGGTTGGCGATCTGGTTGCGCGACGAGGCTCACGGTTCACTCAAGGCGTTGCATCAGTTAATCGTCACCAGTGAGACTTGGCAGCAATCGACCCTCTCACGCCATGGCAGCACAAACGACAGTGACAACCGCCTTCTATGGCGACAGAATCGTCAACGCCAGACGGCGGAACAAGTTCGCGATACGATGCTGGCACTAAGCGGTCAACTCGACCTGACGATGGGCGGACCACCCGCAGTACAGTTTATTTCGCGGGGCGATGCCACATTTATGGCGGGGGGCAATCCGGCCTTCTTGGACTATGAACATTTTGATCCCGACTCGTCATCGTCCCGTCGTCGCGCGATTTACAGGTTCCTGTTTCGCACGGTACCCGATCCATTCATGGACGCACTCGATTGTCCCGATGGCAGTACGTTTACGCCAGTGCGAAGTGCATCAACGACCCCGATTCAAGCGTTTGCGTTACTGAATGATGCTTTCGTCATTCGGCAATGCGAGCACCTCGCCGCACGTTTGGCCGAGACCAATGACTCGCCCGAAGCAAAGACCGAAGCAGCCTTCCGAAGAATTTTGTTGCGTAGCCCGACTGAAACGGAACGTTCCAAGATGACGGGCTATATCGAACGCCATGGTCTGGCAAATGCATGTCAGTTTCTTTTCAACTCGAACGAATTCCTTTTTCTCGATTGAGCATGAATAATAACTTTTCTCGTCGCGACCTTTTGGGCACGCTTGGCACAGGGCTGAGCACAATTGCCCTCTCCGCGCTCATCAAACGAGACGCGTTAACAGCAGGCCATTTATCGCCGGCACCAAAAGTAAAACGTGTGATCCAGTTGTTCATGAATGGTGGCGCTAGCCAATGCGACCTGTTCGATTACAAGCCGCAGTTGGTCGCACGACACGGCATGAATTTTGATCCCGGGAACGGTGAGCGTGTCGAAGCAACGGTGAGCGTGCCGGGGGCGGTCATGAAGAGTCCCTTCACTTGGGCCCAGCATGGCCAATCGGGCCGCTGGGTTAGCAGCGCACTGCCGCATCTGGCAAAGCACGTGGATGACATGGCGTTTCTGATGGCCATGCAATCGAAGTCGAACGTGCACGGACCGGCAGCCTATTTGCAAACAAGCGGTTTCCTTCTGCCGGGTTTTCCTTGTGCCGGGGCGTGGATTTCATATGCCTTGGGGAGTCTGGCCGACAATGTGCCGGCCTTCGTTGCGTTGCCAGACGCGAAGGGTCTGCCTTACAACGGACGCAGCGCTTTCACCTCGGGATTTCTGCCGGCCAATCATCAAGCGACGATCATCAACGCGTCGGCGCGCCAAGCAATCACCCATTTGCAACCTCCTGAGGGTGCCGCACATGTTACTCCCGCCAGTCGCAGTGAAGGCTTGGCCCTGTTACAAGAGTTGAACATGGCCCATGCCGCCGAGCGCCCTGACGATTCACGACTTCAGGCACGCATTGACAACTACCAGCTTGCCGCGAGGCTGCAACTCTCGGCCCCTGAACTTCTCGACTTGTCGGCCGAGACGCAGGCCACGAAGTCTCTGTATGGTCTCGACCAGCCGGAAACAAACGATTTTGGCAAACGCTGTTTGCTTGCCCGACGGATGATTGAGCGCGGCGTACGTTTTGTACAAGTCTGGAGCGGCCATGGTGGCGGCGCCGACAATTGGGACAACCATGCTGACATCGCCCGCGAGCTTGGGGTGATGGCAGGACGCATGGACCTGCCCGCTGCCGGTCTCTTGGCAGACCTGAAGGCACGCGGGTTGCTCGACGATACGTTGCTCATTTGGACAACCGAGTTTGGCCGCATGCCCTTCAGCCAAAGCAATACCGGACGCGACCACAATGGCGGCACGTTTGTCTCCTGGTTTGCTGGTGCAGGCGTGAAGGCAGGCGCGTCATACGGTGAAAGCGACGAGTGGTCGTGGAAGGCGATCGAAAACGTCACAACGACCTATGACTTTCACGCTACGATTCTGCATCTCTTGGGAATTGACCATGAGAAACTGACTTTCCGACATAGCGGCATTGACCGGCGATTGACAGACGTACATGGTAAAGTGATTAAAGAAATCCTTTCATAATCTGGCGGTGACAACCAACGGAGAATCAAGATGAATCGCAGCACGATTTGCAAAAAAGTTAAATCGACGTCCACGCTGGTCGCGATGTTCGCGGTAATGACTTTCTGCATGCACCCTGCAATCGCGCAAGAGTCTAAGCCGATTCGTGCTCTGTTGGTCATCGGGGGCTGTTGCCATGACTACGCAACGCAAAAAGACCTGTTGACCAAAGGAATTTCCGCGCGAGCGAATGTCTCGTGGACAATCGCCTACGATCCTGATAAGGGCACGAAGCATTTGAATCCAATCTATGAAAATCCCGATTGGGCCAAGGGCTTCGACGTGGTGGTTCACGACGAATGTTGTTCTGATGTGACCGATCCAAGACTTATCGAACGGGTTCTAAAACCCCACCGCGATGGTTTGCCAGCGGTGATTTTGCATTGCGGCATGCACAGTTACCGCAGCAAAGGCTATCCAGACGAAGTTACACCCTGGTTCGAGTTCACGGGATTAAAAACGACGGGCCATGGAGCGCAGTTGCCGATTTCTATTTCCATCGCCGACACCGATCATCCGATCATGAAAGGCCAAACGAAATGGACGACGATCAAGGAAGAGCTTTACAACAATTTTAGCGGCAAGTTGCTGGACACGGGACACATTTTGGCGCGTGGCATGCAAACGAGCAAAACCCCGGACGGTCGGGAAAACGTCGACGACTGCATCGTCGCCTGGACTAATACCTACAACACCAAGACTCGGGTTTTCGCCACCACACTCGGACACAACAACGACACTGTCGCCGACCCGCGTTATCTTGACCTCGTCACTCGTGGCCTGTTGTGGAGCGTTGACAAGCTGGATGAAGAACATCTCAAACCGGCCCAAAACGTTTTGCTCTCCGAGAGCGCTGCGGGAAAATAAGTTGAATGAATTTCGCAATTGACCTCAAAGGACATTTTCTTTGCGGAGTAATTCATGATATTCGCAATCCTTTCCGATTCAATCTGAGTTAAGGATGGCAACTCGAGTTGTCGTTCAAAGACCTCAACTTGTCGGCTCAGCGCGTATTGGAGTGTCGCCAAATCTTTAGTTTGAAGATGTTTTTGGTACTCGATCGGATATGGGCTGAGGGTCTTGGTGGTTACATGACCGCGGGCATTTAGTTATTCTCTTCTGGAGGAAGCGAGGCCTGCTGCGGTCCGCCTGGCGAGTTCAGAAAAGATTTTTTTCATCAGCGCGTCTGTTGACAAGCCTGGAAGCCTTCGGCCGTTGGCGAGTGAACTTCAAGCGAGTGCATCGGCTATAGAAGGTCGAGCACCTGCAAGTCCCTCCGACACAGCAAAAACGTCGGCGATTGACGGGAAATAGTGAAAACAGTTGTATTCGACATCAAGCCAGGCACGGCAACCACGTGTGGAGTCATGATTTTTGAGGGGAGCGGACCGAGGGCTTTGAATTGCAACCCACGATGGCGAACAAACTTGCGGCAAAGATCACCAAGTATGTACGAGTCATCAAATTGTCTCCTCAGCAAGTGCGTGCAAGTGACTCAGACAGTGCACGAGTGCCTTACAGTCGACCGGTAAGTAATAGGATTAACAGCACAAGTATAATGATGCCGCCGAGGCTCATACCTCCAACCGGGCCATACCCCCAATTTCGGCTGTGACCCCAATTAGGCAATGTTCCTATTCCTCCGAGCAGGAAGAGAATCAAAAGCACAATCAAGATAGTCTGTAACATGTTTGTTTCCTTTTTTTTCCGAATAGTGGATATCTGCTAATTACCGATCGCCTTACTCTACTTGTAAAGATACGAGACGGGCGACAGACAATGCATCGAGAGAACCGCCAATTATCTCTGGTGAAATCCACCAGTCCGCGACGTTGTATTTCAAGAATTGATTACCGGCGAAGATAGTCAGTGTTCGATTGGAATTGGATGACATCGATCATTCAGCCGCGTTTCTCACCAAACGCCTGCGTTTTTGGTAGCGTGCGAGGCGACTTGGATCAACCGAATAGGCCGAATCTTGCATCTCGGCTATTCCGAGATGCTCCCAGGCTTATGGCCACAGCGCCGCCACTTTCGTGCAGCCTTAGAATCGATCAATCAACCTGAAGATTCGAACTC
Source organism: Pirellulaceae bacterium (assembly GCA_040081565.1). Lineage (GTDB taxonomy): Bacteria > Planctomycetota > Planctomycetia > Pirellulales > Pirellulaceae > BJ22. The sequence continues at coordinate 20,161 of JBEBGH010000010.1, read as the reverse complement.
TCCGGGAGCCAATTCCATACAAATCGAGCACTCGTTGAGTAAAGGCCCATGCCTCTTGAACTTTCCCCTCATCGGGCCGCTGAGGGAAAAGTATTCAAAAAGCCTGTCCATTACCCCGACACCAATTACTTGGACGATTGGGATAGTTTTGCAGATTTGTCGGCAGCCAGTTGTTCCATCAAGTTGACTGCAGCTTCCATGTGCTCCTTGTTTGTTTCAAGCGCATCTTTGATCAGCCCTTGAAGTTTGCCTGTCGCTTGACGTTGCAAGACTGTAAGCGTTGAATGCATGCCAGCATGTTTAGCTATTTGCATTCCAACGAAGCATTCATCAAACTCAGCACCCTTCTTATTGCTCAGGTACTCTTGACTGTCCTTTAAGCATTGGGTTGAAATCTCTTGATGCAGTTGAAGGAAATCAACGCTTGCAGAATTATTGACGGGCGTCTTCGCAGACGTGGTGGTGGCGTTGCCGGGACTGCCAATCTGCGAGGAAATACCCTTGAGTTGTTCCAAGCAGCCTTGATGCGCCTTCTCCAAGGTTGCCGCAAGTTGTTTGACTTCGTCCTTAGTCGCCTTTCCTTGGGCGAAGCGACAAAGCGTAACTTGTTCTTGGTCGGCAATGGCGAGGCACTGTGCGAAAGTTTGATCCTTCGTCAGTGAGTTCGCCGCTTGCTGCGGCGTGTTGGAACTTGCCTGGGAGGTTGAATTTGCAGGCGTCTGCTGCGCGACGAGCGAGCTTCCAATAAGTAGCGTTGCAACCGTTGCAATGGCGAATTGATTGATCTTCATAATTGTTTTCCTTGAGAGTTGTGAGATATTTCAAAAAAGAGGGATTGGTTTGGCCCCTCGGTAAACTAGGCGCTAACCATCTCGGGGATGTGCTTGCCGCAATCGATGGCGGTCACTTTGTTCTTGTCGTCTTTGCTCATGGTCATGCGAATCGTTGAACCCGCTTTGAGTTCTGACGACTTGCTCGCTTTGCCGTCGCAAGTCACCTTCGCGTCCGGGGCAACGGTGTAGTGATGCTCGTCGCCTTTCGCACATGTTGACGTTAGTTTGTCCCCGGCGACTTTGACCAACTTTCCATCGCAGCAATTTGCGTTGGTCTTGCCCTGTGATTCAGTCTTCATTTCAATTCCTTTTACGATCGTGACAAAAGTAGCGTATGCTTCCACACCTGGATCAGTGTTGTCAAAAGCACACCTCACTTTGTCGACGAGAGTAGTGTTACACCAAGCCGCGCTGGAGAAAATCAAAGGAACCTTCAAAGCATCGTGGTGGATCTCGCCACGATCATTGCGGTTGGGATCGAGCTTCGATGTATTGTCGAGTAAACGATTGAAGGTCTGGTCTGGCAGAATCCGCCATGGGTCCAATGATTTTCTACTCGATTGAATCTGCCTTTGCGATCGCGACAATTATTGACATTGACCTAGTTCTCGGACCGTCAAGTGGTAGGATGCAAGGTGCGCTAGAAGCCACGCTGGTCAACGAAAGCCGGTCCGTATGAAAGAAGCACGCAGCCAAGACTTGCCTAACGGTTTTCCCATCGTAGGAATCGCTGCGTCGGCGGGCGGCTTGGATGCGTTTAAGAAATTCTTCAATGCGATGCCTTCGAATAGCGGAATGGCGTTCGTTCTCATTCCGCATCTCGATCCTTCACACGAAAGTTTGATGGTTGGACTGCTGGGCAAGCTGACTTCGATGTCAGTTGTCGAGGCAGGACACGACGTGAACGTGCAGGCCAACTGTGTCTACATCATTCCACCCAACAAGTTTATGGCAATTGCCAATGGTCGGCTGCAGCTAAGCGAGCCGAAGAAACAACACGCCTGGGAGACCTCTATTGACTTCTTCCTGCGATCGCTAGCTCTGGATCAGAAAGAACGAGCGATTGGTATTGTTCTCTCAGGAACAGGCAGCCACGGCGCTTTGGGTATTCGCGAGATCAAGTTGGCAGGCGGTATGGCGATGGCACAACAACCTGAAACCGCCGAGTACGATCAGATGCCAACCAACGCAATTGCGACGGGCCAGGTAGATTGCATAATGCCTCCGGAGCAGATGCCTGCTGCGCTGCTCAATTTTGTCGAACAACCGTACTTGTACAACGTCGGCGAGTTTGCCAGTCCATCTGCAGAATCAACCGATCTGCTCAACCAAGTCCTAACTTTATTGCAATCGCGAACGAAGTACGATTTTCGTTGTTACCGTAAGGCGATGGTGCTACGGCGCATTCAACGGCGGATGAGCTTGGCTCACATCGACAGCTTTAACGTCTATCTCGAAATGCTGCAGCAACGCCCGGAAGAAATTACAGCTCTTTACAAGGACCTGTTAATCAGTGTGACCGCTTTCTTTCGTGACCCTGACGCTTACAGTGTGCTGGAACAGGAACTGATCCCATCATTGATCGCGCGGCACACTACAGAATCGCCGATCCGTATTTGGGTGCCTGGCTGTGCAACAGGTGAGGAAGCCTATTCGATTGCCATGTTGCTGATCGAGGGGATTGAAGCAACCCATTCGACCCGCAACATCCAGATTTTCGCCAGCGATATTGACCAAGATGCCATCGACGTCGCTAGGGCTGGGATTTATCCTGCCAGTATCTCAGGCGACATCTCTCCCGATCGGCTGAATCGATTCTTTGCGATGGTGGACTACAGTCACTACCAAGTCAACAAACAACTTCGCGATCTGATTGTCTTCTCCCACCAGAACTTGATTGCTGATGCACCCATTTCAAAGCTGGACCTCATCTCCTGTCGCAACCTGCTCATCTATCTTGAACTGGAACTGCAGCAGAAAGTGATTGCGCTGTTCCACTTTTCGTTGTCTGCCGACGGATACCTGCTACTCGGTCCATCGGAAACAATTGGCAAGTTTTCCGATTTGTTCGAGACGGTTTCGAAAAAATGGAGAATCTACCGCAGGATCGGTCCAACGCGTCGGGATTTAATCGGCATACCATTCATTAAAACGGAAGAGCGACGCATATCAGTGCCTCACAACCTGACGGCAGCCTCACATCGCAAGGGTCTCAAGGAGTTGACCGAAAGGCTGGTGCTGAACGACTACGCTCCAGCAGTCGCCTTGATCAATCGTAAATTCGAGGTTCTGTACGTCACCGGGCCGCTTGTCAACTATTTGGAGTTTCCCCTTGGGGAAATGACCACCGATTTGTTGACGATGGCTCGTGCTGGTTTGCGAGCGAAACTTCGTGTGGCTTGCAACAACGCCATCCGTGATAACAGAACCATCGTCGACACCGAGGCTCGGGTAAAACGCAACGGCCATTACTATTATTGTGCGATCACCGTGCGACCTGTGTCCGAAGCGAAAGACCCCGAGGGCCTGATGTTGGTCGTCTTTCAAGAACATGGCCTACCACAATCACTCGACGAAGGAAGCCTGGTTGTCTCCGCTATTGCCAGCCGACCACCACGTGGTGCTTCTCCCAGCGAGATGGAAGCTCACCAAAACGAAGATTCTCCACTCGTGCAACAGCTGGAATTCGAGCTGAAGTCGATGAGCGAGGAACTGCACAGCACGGTCGAAGAGATGGAAAGCACGACAGAGGAGCTCAAAACCTCCAATGAAGAAATCATGTCGGTGAACGAGGAACTGCAATCCGCCAACGAAGAACTGGAAACATCGAAAGAAGAGTTGCAGTCACTGAACGAAGAATTGAGCACCGTCAACAGCCAATTGCAAGACAAAGTTGCCGAGTTAGAAAAAGCTACCGATAACTTGATGAACTTGATGTCCAGCACCGAGATCGCAACCATTTTCCTTGATGCGCAGCTAAACATTAAGCAATTCACTCCACCGACAAAACTACTCTTGAACTTGCGTCCTAGCGACATCGGCCGACCGTTTCGAGAAATCGCACCCAAGTTTCCTGATGATCTGATGTTGAGCGAGTGCCAGCAAGTACTGGAGAGTCTCACTCCTCTCGAACGCGAAGTCCTAACCGAAGAGTCGACTTCCTACCTGCGCCGGATTTTGCCCTTCCGCACGGCGGATCACCAGGTTGGCGGTGTGGTAATAACTTTCTTCGACCTGACTCAACGGAAACAAGCCGAGGCAAGTCAACGCGAGGTCGATTTGCAATCTATCGCGGAGTTGCAAGAAGGCAGGGAACGGATGGCTGCGATTCTAAACACCGCTTCGGATGCAATCTTCACCCTGGACCAGCAGGGCAAGATCGAAATCATCAATTGGGCGACGGAAGCGTTATTCGGTTACACGCGAGATGAACTCATTGGGCAGCATGTCTCATTGCTCATACCGTCAACTTTTGGTGGCGATCGTAGTGTCAGCATCAAAGATTTCGCGGAGAGTGGGCAGTCACAAATGATGGGGGCAGTTAGCGAGATAGTTGCTCGGCGGAAAAATGCCTCTACATTTCCTGCCGAACTCGCGATGAGCAATGCAAACCATCTCGGCTTGTTTACGGGAATTTTGCGAGACATCTCGGAACGTAGAAAATTGCAGTCGCACATTTTAGAAATTGCTGCCGACGAACAGCGTCGTATCGGACACGAGTTGCATGATGGCACGCAGCAGGAGTTAACTGGACTCACCCTGTATGCAGGCACGTTATGTGACTATTTGGAATCTAGTACGCGAAAGAAGACAGCCGGTGGACAGACGTGGATGCTCGAGGAGCAGGATCTGAATAAACTTAAGCAAACCGCAGCCAGATTGTTGCAAGGATTGAAAGAAGCCAATCAACATGTCCATGCACTTTCGCATGGAATCATGCCGGTTTTGATTGATGCCGAAGGACTGCAGCCTGCGCTCATGGAACTCGCGGCAGTGACCAATGAGCAACAGAAAGTTCATTGTCACGTTGCGTTCTCAGGCTCAAGCTCTGTCGACAGCAATTCGATCGCGACAGAACTTTACCGTATCGCGCAGGAAGCACTCAATAACGCACTACAACATAGTTTGGCCGACGATATCCTTATTTCGCTTTCGCAGCAGGACCAACAAATCACCCTCGAAGTATGCGACAATGGCGTTGGGATTGACCCGCAAGTGAAAAATGGACCTGGCAATGTGAAGAGCGGACTGGGTTTACGTATTATGGAGTACCGCGCCAGTATGCTCGGTGGAGTACTGCAAATCAATCGGAATAGCGGTCCCGGCACGACCGTTCGATGTATCGTCCCAACAACAAAGGCTGCATTATGAAGAAACTTCTAGCGCCTTCTCGAATCATCATTGTGGATGACCACCCACTGATGCGAGACGGCTTAGCGCTGCGAATATCATCGCAAGTCGATCTGGAAGTCTGTGGCGAAGCGGCCGCCGAGGACGAAGCTTTCGAGCTCGTGAAGCAGATATGTCCTGATCTAGTCATTGTTGATATCTCACTCAAGTGCGGTAATGGGATCGAACTGGTTAAGCGAATCAAATCGCTGGGAAGCTCAACTAAAATGTTAGTCGTTTCAACGTATCCGGAATCTCTCTATGCCGAACGCGCAATGCGAGCGGGTGCGATGGGATACTTGAATAAGCAAGAAACAAACGAAAAACTAATCGCGGCCATTCGGGTCGTGCTGAGCGGAGAACGCTACGCCAGTGCCGAGATGACGCAGCGGTTGCTCGCGCAGGCGTTGGGAAAACGTACTGAAACACAAGACCCGATCGAACTGCTCACCGACCGCGAGCTGGAGATTTACAGGCTGATTGGAGCGGGTGCTACGACGGGTGCCATCGCCGAGCAACTCATGCTTAGCACGCATACAATTGATACCCACCGCGAAAATATAAAACGCAAGCTTGGCTGCAAGTCTGGTGCGGAATTGAGTCGTCAAGCAATGCAGTCGATGTTGGAGAGCGGCTGATTCTTATTCCCACACTAATAGATAACTGGAATCTAAATGGCTCTATTGCATGCACAAGCTGGCGAAGTCGTCGACGCAGGTCCGCTGGGAGATTTGCTGCCGGAGACTAAAACGTGCGCGCTGGTCAAGACACAGAACTTTGAAGTCATACGTATGGTGATGCTGGCTGGCAAAGAAATCGCCGAGCATCGGGCCAAAGGTGCAATCATCGTGCACTGCCTGGAAGGATCGGTTCTGTTCAATGTCGCGGACAAACAAGTTGAGCTGACGGCTGGAAAGCTGATTCATTTGAAGGCTGGTGAACGGCACGCGTTGAAAGCGATTTCGAATTCAAGCTTGCTATTGACGATGCTTTTGCATCCCGAAAGCGAGAATTCATAATTCAGTGATCAAGTGCATATCGTAACCCGATGCGCCAGCGAGGAACTGCAATTTCAATTGGCAAGGCGTGGCGTCCCTCGCTGAAGCATCAGGTTACAAGGGACATTTTTTCCGCACGGTCCACATGCTGACGTGGCAATGCTCAACCATTTGTGGTTAGTGCCAAGTATTCGCGTTTCGAAACATCTAGCTCGTCGAACAGATCTTGGAGCCTTTTAAAGTCAACTGGTTTGGTGAGATGGCGATCAAAGCCAGCCTCATAGGCCGTCTCCCGATCGGAAGGTTGTCCACAGCCGGTCATTGCTACCAGGCATACGCTATCGAGGTCCGAATTCTCACGAACTCGGCGAGCCAACTCGTGACCGCTCATCACGGGCATCGAAATATCGGAAAACACTACATCGGGCTTAAATGTCCTGAGTTTTTCCAAGGCATCCTGTCCATTTTCCGCAACTTGAACCTCGTGCCCTAATTTCTCAAGCAAGCGTTGGGTAACGATGCGCATGGCCCGCAAATCATCTACCACTAAAATGCGGTAAGAGCGATTAGAAGGGGCTTTCACAGACGTGTTTTCCGGGAGAATTCCGACGGCAAGCGGCAATCTAACAATAAATGTACTGCCACAATTGGGGCCGTCGCTTTCCGCATCTACAAATCCGCCATGAAGTTCAACAAGGGACTTTACTAGAGTCAAACCGATACCGAGCCCCGCTGATCCCCGGCCCTGTGCGGTCTCAATCTGGGAGTACATCCCAAAGATGTCTTTCAACCGGTTGGCGGCGATACCAATCCCATTGTCTTGTACTCGAATAACTACAAAGTCATCGCGAACAAAAAGCGTCAGCGTGATTTTGCCTCCGATCGGGCTATACTTGGCAGAGTTGTTCAATAGATTGCAAACAACTTGAGTCAATCGACACAGATCGCCGCAAACACACGCGGCATCGCTTTCGTCGATCATCTCCAGTGTCAGGCCGTTTTCCGAAATCAAGACGGCGGCCTCTTCGATTGCTGCTCCGACGACCGTACTCACCTTGCACACTTGCTTGTCTAATAAGACCTTGCCGCAGCCAATCCGGGAAATGTCGAGCAGATCGTCGACCAAATGGACAATCTGGTCCACCTGCCGCGCCATCATGGATCGGACGTTTTCGGCCTCCGTGCCCAGATCCATCATCTCTAATAGTTGTAGCCCGTTCTTGATGGGGGCAAGTGGATTGCGAAGTTCATGGGCCAGAGTTGCCAGAAACTCATTCTTGCGTTGATCCATCTCGAACAGTGAGTTTACTTGCTCACAAGGTTGCTCTTGGGTCAAATCTGGTGTTCCGTAAATGACTTTAGCTGTTGGCATTTTCGAGTGCTCCTGCAGTTCGTAGTGGAAAGCAAACTCGGACAACAGTTCCCGTTTGCTCGTAGGTTATTCCATTCTCTACGCAGATCTAGAGACGCGAATCGCCGCTTCCCATCAAAGCAACATGGCGGATTCCACCACGGGCAAACCGCGATTCGGAGCCGGTAGCGGAAACGTTAATCGCATCGGGAAACGACCGACGCTACGCCAATCGATTGATTCGAGCTGTTGGGCAAATCTTCCGGCATGCTTACAGCACAGAACGACTCGATCCGCTATGGCTTAAAAAGCTGGCGTCGCTTGCGCCGCAACCGCCGCAGAGTCAGATCCGGTCCAACCAGTCGATTTCGAATAATTCGCGAATGTGGCTACAGGCGGAATTTGCGTTCGCGTTTCAGAGGGGTTGACCGATGAACTGAAGAAAAGTTGGGGCCTGCTGAGTTACGCTTGAGGCTCGATCAGTGTTCTGGCAGATATGAAATCTTACCGCATCACCGACTGGACGAAAAGGTTACAAGTCTTTTTCAAGGTTTTCTTTGATCCAGACGTTTTGAACTGAAACGCCTCCCTCTCTGGGGGCGCACGTAAAGTCTGCACGCAGACGATAAAAGACGATTGCAGTGCGTTTGAACGATCGTCTGGTGGATTCCGCCATACCAAAATTGGCTTGTCCTCGATGTGTTCTCCCATGTCGAGCTGCATAATTGGTGACCGATAGTGCAACCCGAGCAGTTGGATGAATACAAGTTCCTGAAACATTTTGACCTCCAGCGGGCGGCCAGGGAGCCAATACATGAATCTGTCGCTCACGCTCAACCGCCTCACCTTCACAGGAAACGAATAGTAGCCGTCGACATCGAGCGATCTGAAACAAAAACACGACTCGCACAACAACTCGTCCTTTTTTGCAGCTATGCCGACGTTCGCTGCATTCGATGTGAAATCCGCGAGTGCCAGCTCAATTCGGCTGGTAGTCAATTAACTATAGGACAGCTATGACAGACACTTCGACTTCTCTGTCTAGCTACCGCGCTGCCGTTCCGCGAACCTCAACTGAATCCGTTTTTCCAGAACGACCTTTACGCGATGAATTGTTAAGTGCTGATCAATTGGAGCGGTATGCTGGTCATTTAGCCTCTTCGCATTCTCTCGCCGTTGGAAAAGTTGCCGACAAGCTTATCAATAGGCTCACTGAAAACGAAAAGGTGCTTCAATCGACCTATGATTTGGTAGCGGCTGCAGTCACGAAGAATCGCAGAATCGACCCAGCAGCAGAGTGGCTGCTCGACAATTTCTATCTATTAGAGGAACAAATTCATTCTACTCGTCGGCTTCTCCCCCGTTCGTATAGCCAAGAACTACCGAGATTGGCCAATGGACCGGCTGCTGGCTACCCGCGGGTTTACGGAATATCTCTTGAGCTGATTTCGCACACGGATGGTCGCGTCGACTCGCAAGCTCTGGATGGGTTCATCGCAGCCTACCAGTCTATGGTGCCGCTTCAATTGGGCGAACTTTGGGCCTTACCGCTGATGATTCGGCTCGCGCTAATCGAGAACCTGAGGAGGATTGCCAGCCGAATTGCGACTGCACGCCAGGAACGGGATTTGGCGTCAGATTGGGCCGACAAGATGATAATTACAGTCGAGCAATGCCCATCCGATCTGATTCTAGTACTAGCGGATATGGCTCGATCGAATCCCCCACTTTCCGGTGCCTTTCTGGCTGACTTGACCCGCCATCTACATGGCCAAAACCCAAGTTTTGCGATCGTTCACAGTTGGCTTGAACATCGACTGAACGACTCCGGTCTGTCTACCGAACAACTCGTTCTCAATGAAGGACAGGTTCAAGCTGCCGAGCAGATATCGGTTGGAAACTGTATCACCAGTCTGCGCTTCTTAAGCGTTCACGATTGGCCGCAATTCGTTGCAACTCAAAGTCTAGTTGAGCAAACCCTCAATCGAGATCCTGCTGGGATCTACGCGAAAATGGATTTTCAAACTCGCAATCGATATCGGCACGCCGTCGAAGCGATTGCGAGACGTTCGGAGTTCTCCGAATTCGATGTGGCATTTAGGGCAATTCAATTGTCGGAGAATGAACCGGCAAGCGGCACAAACTTGCACATGCGACATGTTGGCTATTATCTCGTCGATAATGGCCGACCCGTGCTCGAGAAGCTCGTGCAAATGCGACTCAACGCTTCCGTGGTATTCGACAAACTACGGCGAGCATTCCCACTTTCAATCTACATCTTGGCCGTGCTCTGTTTTACTTGGCTGGGGATCGCGGGACTATTAAGCTTCGGCGACTGGGTTTCTAGCCCACTATGGTTGTTGTTGACGATCGCACTGCCCATTCTCTTTTGTGGGGTTCAATTCGGTCTTGGCGTCGTCAACTGGCTATGTACTGTCTTGATGCGACCCCAAGCCTTGCCAAGAATGGACTTTCGGGATGGTATCCCAGAGGAGCATCGTACCTGCGTGGTGGTTCCATCGATGCTTTCCGGAATCGACTCGATCGATCGTCTCCTTGAGGGATTGGAGATTCGATATCTTGCCAACCGTGATGCTTCACTTCAGTTCGCTTTATTGACTGATTTCCTGGATGCGGATCGTGAAGTAATGCCCGGCGACCAGGAGCTCGTCGCGCACGCGCAACGCGGCATCGATCGACTCAATCAAGACTATCGACGCGATGGTCGCGACACGTTCTTTCTGCTAAACCGAAGTCGAACACGGAATGAGTCCGAAGGAACTTGGATGGGGTTTGAGCGAAAGCGAGGCAAACTTGCCGACCTCAATGCATTCCTCCGGGGTGCTAACGACCGATTTTCGAGTTCTTGCGGAAATCTGGAGGATCTAAAGCAAATCCAATATGTGATCACTCTCGATACGGACACTCAGCTCCCACGTGACTCGGCCCGCAAGTTGGTTGAGGCAATAGCGCATCCTCTTAACCGCCCACGATTCGATCCGAAAAACGGATTGGTAACTGCCGGATACACGATCCTGCAACCAAGAGTTGCCATCAGCATGACGAGCTCACGAAGATCCTGGTTTGTGCGACTGGTCGGGTCCGATCCAAGTATAGACCCATACACTCGAGTCGTATCGGATGTTTATCAAGATCTCTTTGGTGAAGGTTCTTTCATCGGCAAGGGTATTTATGATGTCGATGCATTCGAAAAGTGCTGCGGTAACTTTCCAGTGAACGCGATTTTGAGCCATGACTTGCTTGAAAGCTGTTTTGGCCGCTCCGCATTGGTCAGCGATGTAACTTTGTACGAAGATCATCCATCAAGTTACGCGGCCGATGTAAGTCGCCGACATCGTTGGATCCGAGGAGACTGGCAAATTGCAGGTTGGTTACTGCCGTGCATTCGTGCGAATCAGTCCACCTCAGTTAGTAATCCGATTACGGCCTTGTCCTGGTGGAAGATATTTGACAACCTGCGACGGAGCCTTATGCCGATCGCAATGGTCGCGTTGCTACTTTGTACCTGGCTATTCGCTAGTTCGAGTGCGGCGCTAGCCACGACTTGGTTCGTTGTTTTGGTCGTCGCAGCACCGAGAATTATGGCGGCATTGATCGACTTCGCTTTCAAACCGACCGATCTTTCGCTTGCGACGCACTTGCATTCCGTCGTAATCGCGTTGATTCGTCCCATTGCTCAGTCGTTATTCAGCCTTGTCTTCTTGCCATATGATGTCAAGGTTAATTCCGACGCGATCGTTCGCACTATTTATCGAGTTAACTGGACCAAGCGAAGGTTGCTAGAATGGCGAACTTCGAGTGATTCGGAACTCAATGCCAACTCCGCACTCTTTGGATTTTGGCGAACGATGATGGTTGCTCCCTTGGTAGCTCTCGTCGCCTTTTTGAGCATTTCGTTTTTCAACCCCGATACACTTGCGATAGCAGCTCCATGGCTGATCTTTTGGTTAGTTTCGCCATCGATTGCTTGGTGGCTAAGTCGCCCAATTCCGGTGCCGCCAGTCCGGCTGAAAGCTTCCCAACGTCAGTTCTTGCGCAATATGGCTCGACGAACGTGGCGGTACTTCGAAGTTTTCGTAAACGAGGATAGCAATTGGTTGCCTCCTGACAACGTGCACGTGAACCCGAGAGAAGTCGTCGCACATCGAACTAGTCCGACTAATATCGGCATGGCATTGTTGGCCGATCTCGCAGCGACCGATTTCGGATACTGTTCCGTGCAAAGGCTAATGAATCGGACAAGGAACACCTTTGAGACGCTGACAAAACTGGAAAAGTACCGGGGCCACTTCCTCAACTGGTACGACACCAGAACTTTAATGCCGCTCCTACCACGATACGTTTCCACCGTAGATAGCGGGAATCTCGCCGGCCATCTTAGAGTAATGGCGGCTGGATTGGATCAAATGGTCGATGCGTCTATCGTGCCCAATAAGATTTTTGAAGGACTGTACGACACGCTGGACGTCCTTTTGGACGAAATGGCAACGATCACACCTCGCATTGGCGACGTTGCTAAAAGACTGGTCGGAAGCGCTACCTCCCGGCGTATCGAACAACAGATGGCGATTCTTTCAAGTCGGTCACCCGACCTGCGGTCGTCGCTTGAACTCCTGCCCAAGTTGCAAGACGAAGTCGATCAGTTCAATAAGTCATTGCTTGCTGACACAGAGACTGCTTGGTGGAGCAACGCTTTTACGCAAACCTGTGACGAGCAGTTAGCCGATCTGCAGACAATGGGCCAGTGGTCCACGATGGCGATGCCAGCAATGCCCACCGAATTGGTCTGGGGGCAACAGACACATGCAATCGTTGCGTCGCTAACGAAACTGCATTTGCAAATCGAAGAACTCCAAGCACACCCGACGCTTCGCTGTATTGCATCCTTGCCAGAATCAGTCTGCTTGATGATTGACTCGGTTCGGCTACTTATTGTGGAAACAGGACTCATTGAGCCTGGGGCGAGCGCGGCGAACCATGTTATGGCTGGAACGACGAGCGTCTCCAGCAAGGATTTAACAGTCTTGTCTTGGTTGGACGCGTTGTCTACTTCCATGATGAAGGCGGCGGAATTTGCCGGAAATCGCATTTGTGAGCTTAAGCGGCTGGCCGATGATTGCCGAGGTTTCGCCGATATGGATTTCCAATTCTTGGAAAGCAATTTGCGAGATCTCTTTGCCATCGGGTTCAACGTCACCGAGAACCAACTCGACTCGGGCTGCTACGACTTAATGGCTTCGGAGGCTCGGCTGGCAACCTATGTACTCATTGCGCAAGGGCAACTTGGACAAGAACACTGGTTTGCATTGGGACGATTACTCACAAGTACGAAAGGAGAGCCTGCCCTTTTAAGTTGGACAGGCTCTATGTTCGAGTATTTGATGCCTTTGCTGGTCATGCCCACTTACGACCACACGCTACTGGATCAAACGTATCGTGCCGTGGTTTCAAGGCAAATGGAATACGGTCGGCAGCGTGGAGTGCCGTGGGGTGTTTCTGAGTGTGGGTACAACGCTTTCGATCTCAATCTAAACTATCAGTATCGGGCATTCGGCGTTCCTGGACTGGGATTAAAGCGAGGGCTGGCAGAGGATTTGGTGATTGCACCGTATGCTTCTGCAATGGCATTAATGGTATCGCCCGACGCAGCTTGCAAGAATCTTGAACGCCTTGCTCGTGAAGACCGAGCCGGTAAGTATGGCTTTTACGAGGCCATCGATTACACCGTTTCACGATTGCCGCCCGGGACCAATAGCGTCACCATTCGCCAGTACATGGCCCACCATGCGGGCATGAGTCTATTGTCGTTCGCCTACGTTTTGTTGGACAAGCCGATGCAGCGGCGGTTCAGTTCGGATCTGGCATTGCGGTCGACGGAGCTGTTGCTTCAAGAACGAATCCCCAGAAATACAGTACCACTGTTTCCGCATGCAAACGAAGCCAACGCGACTGTCGCAACGGTTGCGGAACAGACAGGAACCATGCGAGTCATCACCGATCCGGCAACGGCAGTGCCAGATGTCCACCTTTTGTCCAATGGCCAATACCATGTTGCTATCAGTAGCGCAGGAGCTGGCTACAGCCGATGGCGTGGGTTGTCCGTAACGCGTTGGCGCGAGGATCCAACACGCGATTGCTGGGGTAACTTTTGCTACATCCGAGATTTGGACAGCGGAGGATTATGGTCAACAGCTTGGCAGCCCACGACGAAGGCCGCAGATAAGTACGAAGCCATCTTCACTCAGGCACGAGCTGAGTTTCGTCGCGTCGACGAACAAATTGAGATGCATACGATGATTAGCGTAGCGTCGGAAGATGATCTGGAGATTCGACGAACAAAACTGACTAACCGATCTGAACGAGTTAGGCGCATTGAAGTCACCAGCTACGCCGAAGTGGTTTTGGCACCTCAATCGCATGATGAATCGCATCCAGCATTCAGCAATCTATTTGTGCAAACAGAGCTTTTGCCTTTGAGCGGGGCTATCCTTTGCACACGTCGTCCAAGATCTGCGGAGGAACAACCACCCTGGATGATACATATGATGACAACCACCGGCACACAGGTTGACGAAACATCGTATGAAACGGATCGAATGCGATTCCTTGGTCGAGGAAAGTCGCCCGCGTCGCCTGCGGCGTTTGACGGTCGAAGTCCTCTCTCCAATAGTCAAGGCGCGACGCTAGACCCGATGGTAAGCGTTCGCAAGACGATCCGACTCCAACCCAATGAAACGGTCACGGTCGACGTGATTACGGGAGTAGGTGAATCAAAGGCAATTGCAACAGGCATGGTCGAGAAGTACACAGACTCGATTCTCGCGGATCGCGTGTTTGAATTGGCCTGGACTCGTGGCTTGATCATGCTGCAACAGCTCAATGCGTCGGAATCCGAGGCATTGACCTATAGTCGCCTGGCGGGCTCCGTCATTTATGCGACCGGATTCCGTCGCGCTAAAAAGAGTGTGCTCGCTCAAAATCGCCGAGGGCAATCCGGACTTTGGAGTTACGGGATTTCGGGTGACCTGCCGATCGTGCTGATTCGAATCCGCAATGCAGAAAACATAGATCTAGTGCGAGAAGTCGTGCGTGCGCACGCCTACTGGCGGATGAAGGGTCTGGCTGTCGATTTGGTGATTTGGAACGAAGATGACTCGGTCTATCGTCAGTCCTTGCAGGAGTCGATTTTGGATATCGTGTCGGCCAGTCCAGGGGCCGCGTTGCTGGATCGACCGGGCGGAGTTTTTGTGCGACGTGGTGAGCACATGTCGGATGAGGATAGAGCACTGTTGCAAACGGTCGCTCGCATCGTGCTCGAAGATGATGCTGGAACTCTCACTGATCAAGTCAATCGCCGCATAAGACCTGAGATTGCAATGCCGCGGTTCCGGTCGAGCAGGACGCAGATGGACATCATCCCGACGCCGGAGGCTGCAAAGCGAGATCTCGCGTTTTACAACGGGATTGGTGGCTTTAGTCGCGACGGGCGCGAGTACGTGGTGATGCTCAAGCCAGGTGATGCAACGCCCGCGCCGTGGGTCAATGTTATCGCGAACTCGAAGATTGGTACGGTCGTTTCGGAATCGGGCAGCGCCTACACCTGGACCGAGAACAGCCACGAGTTTCGGTTGACGACTTGGAGCAACGATCCCGTTTCGGACACCGCTGGCGAGGCAATCTACTTAAGAGACGAGGAGACCGGAAAGTTCTGGTCGCCTTCCCCCTCACCAGCTCGCGGAGCTGGGACTTACGTTTCTCGACACGGATTCGGGTATAGCATGTTCGACTATACCGAGGATGGCATCACTACGGAACTTTGCATCTATGTCTCGATCGATGAGGCAATAAAGTATGCACGAATAAAGGTTACGAATCATTCGGGGCGACAGCGCACTCTCTCAATTACTGGCTATTGGGAATGGGTGCTTGGGGAGGTCCGCAGCAAGTCGCATATGCATGTTGCGACCGATATCGATTCCGTAACAAATGCGATCTTCGCGCGCAATCCATACAGCCCTGAGTTTGCTGACCGCGTTGCTTTTGTGGACTGCAGTGAGTCGACTCGAACGCTTACCTGTGATCGAACAGAATTTCTCGGTCGAAATAGAAACCCATCGAACCCAGCCGCGATGCATCGCACCAAGCTCTCCAACCGTGTGGGAGCCGGACTGGATCCTTGCGCTGCGATTCAAACGCAGGTGACGATAGAAGACAATCAGGAAAAAACCGTTATGTTTACGATTGGCTCCGCTAAAAGCGAAGCCGAAGCAAGACAATTGATATTGAAAACACGGGGCACCGACAGTGGTTACCAAGCATTGGAAAAGGTCTGGCATTATTGGAGCCAAACCTTGGGTTCCGTCAACATCGAGACGCCCGATCCAGCGGTGAATTTTCTGGCGAACGGGTGGCTCATCTATCAGACTCTCTCCTGTCGCATGTGGGCTCGATCAGGTTTCTATCAGTCTGGCGGCGCTTTTGGCTTTCGCGATCAGCTCCAAGATGCTATGGCGATCATCCACACGGAGCCCAACTTGTATCGCGAACAGATTATGCTCGCTGCATCGCGACAATTCCGCGAGGGCGATGTGCAGCATTGGTGGCATCCACCCGTTGGGCGCGGCGTTCGTACTCATTTCTCGGACGATCTACTGTGGCTGCCTTTTGCGTTATGTCGTTATGTTCAAATGACTGGCGATGCGGCGCTGCTGGATGAGCCAATCCCTTATCTGACTTCGCGACTATTGCACGCGGACGAGGAAGCGAACTACGACCTGCCTCAAGTCTCTGAGGATATCGGTTCGGTGTACGATCACGCGTTGCGAGCGATCGACCATTCGATGCAATTTGGGGCGCATGGGTTGCCGCTCATGGGCTGCGGTGACTGGAATGATGGGATGAATCTCGTTGGAAAGGATGGAACAGGTGAGAGTGTCTGGTTGGCCTTTTTCCTTTATGAAGTTTTGAATCAATTCGCGACTCTTGCAAGAACGCGTGAAGACTCTGGCACGGCGGATCGACTTGAACTAGAAGCAGGTAGGTTGCGAGGAAACATTGAACAGTCGGGATGGGATGGACAATGGTACCGTCGTGCCTACTTCGATGACGGAACACCGCTAGGATCGTCACAGAATCAGGAATGCCAAATCGATTCGATTTCGCAAAGCTGGTCGGTACTGTCGGGGGCTGGGACACAGGATCGTACGGCAATTGCGATGGAAAGTCTCTACACGCGACTGGTCCGACTTAATGACGGAATCGTCCTTTTGCTTGATCCGCCCTTCGACCATTCAGAACTGAACCCAGGTTACATCAAAGGATATGTCCCAGGCGTTCGTGAGAACGGCGGGCAATACACTCATGGCGCTATATGGACCGCGATGGCATTTGCGAAGCTAGGAGATACTGAACGAGCTTGGGAGTTATTCTCGCTTATCAATCCAATCCATCACGGTTCGACCGCTTCCGGAATTGGAAAGTACCGAGTGGAACCTTATGTTGTTGCCGCAGACGTCTATGGGGTTGAACCGCACTTAGGCCGCGGCGGTTGGACTTGGTACACCGGATCTGCGGGCTGGATGTATCGTCTGATCATCGAATCGCTGTTGGGGCTGCATTTGGAAGTCGATAAGCTTCGCTTTAGTCCAAGACCCCCACGCGATTGGCCTTGGTTCAAGATGCATTATCGCTATCGAGAGACGTTTTATCATATCACGGTGACCTGCAATCAAAGTGGCAAGACGATCCAGTCACTTCGCGTGGATGGTGTCGAGCAACTGGAACACTGTGTATGCCTTGTCGACGACAAAACGAGTCACCATGTGGAGATTGTGCTAGGTCCGACATCCGGAATATAAAACACAGAGGCACAGTGGCACAGAGTACTGAACACGACTTTTGTCCGTGCCCTCCATGCCTCCATGCCTATGTGTCTCAGGCGAACCGAGCAGCCTCGATCTCTATTGGGGCGATCATGATCGGAGCAGATTCAAGCAAGTGTCATTACTGGGTAGAGGAATCAAATAGGACGTTATCCAGTAACGCTCGATTCGATTCGAACGTAGCATCTCTAACAATTGCAACTCTGATTCGCACTTAGCGATCAGATTCAATGATCGCAATGCTCTCAGAGTAAAGGATGCCTCTATGCGTGCCTCAACGGAGAAATCAAATCGCTTTCAGCTTCCATTAAAAACTTGGAAACCGAGCATGGTTCGGGATCGCCGATTGAATTGGTCGAGGTGACCAATGCCCTCCAACGTCTCGACCGTGTTTGGGATGTGCTTTACCCGGAAGAACAACGGCGAATTCTCGAACTATTGATCGACTCAATCACAGTCAACAAGAAAGAAGTCGCAATCCAATTCCGCGCAATCGGCATAGGTCAAATCGTCGACGAATTGAAACCAATCGGAGCAATCGATAATGGCAAAAAGAAAAACAAAAAATAACCCAGCCGAAACCAACGGAGATTCCGCCTTCGTCATTGAGCCTGAGAAGAACGCCGTGATAGTGCGCGTCCCGGTCAAATTCTATCGCCGCAACGGACGCCAAATGGTTCTGGCTCAAGACGACGCCTCCGGTACGAATCAACAAGCGGTTCCCGCAACCAACAACGCACTGGCAATCAATTTGGCCAAAGCATGGCTGTGGCAGGAGCAACTCGAGTCCAGCGAGTTTTCATCAATCGACGAACTCGGTCGCGCGAATGGGGTAGACCGAACGTGCGTTAGCCGAATTCTCCGCCTCACCTCGATTTGTCCAAGCCTCGTCGAACTCATTTTGATAGATAGCGAGCCAAGTGGATTGAGCCTACGCGCTCTCAGAAAAGGAGTTCCGGAAGCATGTCCTGAGCAGTTGCGAGACCGGTAGGTCTGCTGGTCTGCTCAATGGACTGACATAGAACCAACTGTTGGATCTTGTTTCCAGGAATTCAGATTAATTTTGAGAATGCAATCCAAGTCGCCTTCAGTCTGGGATCCGCAATAGAACTCGAATATCAAACCTGCTCGACCGGCCTGCGAATGCCAAAAAAGTGACGTGAAGTCACCAAGATTATCCGATTCAAAGCATTTGGGCTATTTCAGCCGAAAAATTTCGTGCGTTGCAGGACTGCCTAATTGACGGGCTTCAATTCCGCAATCAAACTTTCCAATCGCTCTCCGTTTCCCGCAACATCCGACTTGTGTATCGTCTACGGAATTGAAAGTGCGGCAAAATTCGTCATAGTCAACCTGTGATGTGGGAGTAGTTTCGTATATTTGCGGAGGACACTCCATGCAGGAACAGAATGCGGGAATCGCTGATACGGGCTCATTGACGTTGTTCTTTAACCAACTCAAAGCCGGTGATCCATCAGCAGCCGAAGGCCTTTGGGCGAGCTTCTTTCCGAGATTGTTAGGGTTGGCACGAAGGGTATTGTCCGGGCGGCCACAACGAATTGCCGACGCTGAAGATGCTGCCCAAAGCGCATTCGCATCGTTTTGCCTGCGCGTTCAAGCCGGAGAATATTCCGTATTCGATCGCAATGAAATGTGGAAATTGTTGAGCGTCATCACGGCCAACAAGGCGCGGATGCAAGTCCGTCGTGAATTGGCTGAAAAGCGTGGCGGCGGGCGTGTAACTGGTGAAGATGCTCTGCTCAACTCCGAAGGCAATCAGGTGCCGTTGGCTAATCTGGCAATTGCACAGGCCGCTGAATTCGATTGCCATTGCGAAGAATTGATCGAGCAACTGGAACCCTCGCTCCGGCAATTTGCCCTTTTGCGACTGCTTGGCTACAGGAATCAAGAAATCGCTGAATTGGAAGATTGCACCGTCCGGAAAGTCGAACGCAAACTGAATCTGATTCGGCTTTGCTGGCAGGCTGAATGGCCTGGATAACGGGGTTTCAGGATTTTTTCATTTTTCCTGTCGGGTGACTCACGTCGAATGCACTGTACCCACAGTTAGAGCGAATAAATCCAAATTGAATCCTGGAATTGGAGGCGTCCGTGAAAAGCACGAATTTCTTGTTGGCCGTGAATTTTGCCTTGCTCATGCTCATTTTGGGAGCCGGTTTTTGTAAGGCGGATGACACCCCGCGACTGGTACTCAAAGGCCACACCAAACCAGTTGTTGACGTCCAGTTCGCGTCTGACGGCAAAACTTTCGCATCGATGAGCGCCGACGGCGAGACCATCCTGTGGGACCTTTCCGCCGGCAGTGGGCGCCGGGTCCCATCACTTTCACGATCGCTTGTTGCCCGATCTTATCTCCAGTTCACCAGGGAATCGCCTGAGCTTCTGCTTGCGGGAAGCGGTGGGCAGGGATTGCTAATCGATCCAACCAAAGGTGAAACGATCGCCGAGTATGGCGATCGCAATCAGCTCAACTCGGGCCCGATCGCTTACCTGGGTGGCCGTCGTGCGTTGGTTGGTAACAGCCTGGTCCAGGAAATTGGAAAGGCGGGCAATTTGTTCGAAGTTCCAAACATGACGTCCAGTGTTGTCGAGGCGGGTTCTCCTAATGGCAACATTTGGGTCACGAATCGACGCTTCTTGTCGGCAGGCGACGGAAGTAATCGCCTG
>JBEBGH010000193.1:0-9985 GCA_040081565.1 Pirellulaceae bacterium | reverse complement strand
GCTGCTCGTGGCATTTCAGCCTCTCCCGTAAGTAATGAATCACCCAAATTTACCAAACACCTCCCGCTCCGTCAATAGGTGGCTGGCACCTTTTGTCCCTTTACCAACAACAACCCCAAATGTCAATATTTGGTTCCTGACACCTTTGTTTTGCTCTGACACCTTTGTTTTGCTCAATTCGGTTGTCGAGGCGATCGCATTTAGGCTGATGGCGTTGTCGACGTGATTTACACCGCGGCGGGCGGCAATCTGTGTACGAGACTCTTGTTGATTAAAAAGAAACGTCCAAACAGACGAGACTTATTTAGAAATCGTTGGAAGCGTTCGATCCTGTACCGGTACTAGTACACAACCGTTCGAAGACCTCCGCCAACTCGGCGCTCACCCGATTTTTATGGGCCCCTTGCTGGCGTAATTGTTTACAATTGGTTAGGCAATTACTGCATATTGTGGAGAAAAACTTGGGCACTGTCGAACAACAAGAATACGAGAACTTGTGGCTTGCAGTCTTTGCCAATTTGATAGACAGAAGTGGTAATAGCGCCCGCGTCTGGATGAATGAATGCGGTCAAGATTTGCTAGCCGACGAATCAACTATTTGCCATGAGCATCCGTGGCATTGGATCGTCCCCGTCGTCGCACAACATTACGGCAAATCCGGGAGCGTACTCGATCAAGAATCCGTTCGCCAATTCCGGAACAAACTTGAAAAAGAACTTCACAACGCGTTTTTCCAACGAGAGCTAAATCAGGTCGACTGGAAGGAAGTAGATGAACGACTCAAGGATATAGCAGCCAGCTGCATCCATTGAACAAAAACCCAAGCCTGCGTATCACTTGACCAAACTTCCTGCTTCTTTCAAAAAAACCAATTGGCCATAAACCCCTTCGGCCTTGGAGCTACAAGGTTTCGAATTTTTCAATTGGGTGAACCGGTATTAGAACTCACCGTAGAAGCAAATTTGGGTCCACCGCTGGATTGGGGATTACTGCCCATTGAAAGTCGCTTCGATTGTTCGGGTTTCTTCGTCGATCTTTTCAACTGTCAAACTTGGGAACTTTTTTGCGAATTCATCGATTTCGCATCGCGGATCACGGATGACCACGATCGTCGACCCCTGAGAACTCATTAACGAGTACTGGTGATTACCTTCCGCAACAATGGTTTGCTTAATTTCATTCGCTATTTTCTGGTTTGAATTTCTCACGAACAATTTGACCCTTTTGGGATTTAGAGCGAGATCATCCAAACTCGAAAAAATTCCTTTCTCATTCTTCGACTCTGGGACCTTGGGAATAATTCCTTTTTGCAGGTCCTGCAATTGTTCTCGTGAAAATGCGCCAGGCCCTCTCTTTTGCATTTCTTGAATAATGTTTTGCTGGTTCTTGAAACGATCGTCTTCTTCCTTCAGTTTGGGATTGGTCGTTATCGCCTTCTCTTTCTTGCGGCGCGATTCGGAATATAGAACCCAGGTTGACTGTTCGGCGAACCGATTTAATTCGTCCCATTTGGAAAATTGGGCATCATTCATAGCCATTCGAATTGCCTTGGCAAATTCAATTAGTTCCCAAAGTTTCGGGTCAGACGAGAAATTGGCAAGGCTGTCGAGCGTATCGAATGCGAATTTGTTTTGGACCGAATAATTATGCGCCAGGCCTTTAACTACCAGGTCCTCGTTTTCCATTGGAGTTTTGGCAAGGTTTTGTGTTTCTTTGATCCATTTATCGATTTCCTCAAAACACTCTTTCAATTCAGAATCCCCAACTTGGCCTGAGCGCATCAGAGCACTTACTTTTTTTGCGATTTCCCGCCCCAATTCGATCTTCAAAAATTCAATTTTGAGTGCTCGTCGAACTGCAGGAGTCCAATTTTCCGAATTATTTTGAGAAGGTTCGGGAAGTTGTTGATGAAGGCACAACGCAGAAAAAATCGCATTGTCGGCTTTCACCAGATTTCGGGCAGATTCGTACCAAGGACTTGACTGACTTCCACCTCCTAGCAGCAAAAACGAATCCATTTTCCCAGTTTCGTCAATTCCGTCGAAACTAGCTCGAAGCTGTTTAATGGTTTTATCTCTAAAACCGGCAAATTGATTCAAGGAGCATGACTTGGGCGGCACATCCATTGCTTTATGCACTAGATCTAAAAGCATCGGCTCAAATTTCTGTATGCTTATATGCTTAGTGTTCGCATCAATTCGCTCAAACTCGGGTGTTTTCAGAGCGACCTCAAATAGTTCTTTCCGGGCATTGAGCCATTGGGCCATTATTTCGTCTGTGGATTCGTTTCGCCCGGAATGCGGAACGAAGGCGGTTATTCCAAGCACATTATCGTTTATTTTTTTGACTGGAGTTTCGGTTTCCTCTGGGGTCGCTGTGGAGTCTCTGTTTGCGTCGTCAATTGCAGTGTTTTCTTCGTTCGATGTGTTTACTTCGTTCGCCGCATTTGACACAGCCACTTCTGTAGACTTCGTCCTCAAAATCATCCAAGCGGCCAAACCACCAGCAAAGCCGAGTAGAACCAAAAGTCCAGCCGCCAACCCGATCCACAAACCAATTTTTCTTTTTGGCCGCGCGGATACTGTTCGACCAATGGAATAAGGCGATGGCGTGTAGCCAGTCGGAGTTGAGAAATGTGCCCAAGGGTCATCAGCGGGAGTTGATTCGGGCTGCACTGTGGGCGGATAGGTTGGAGAAGCTTTCTGCGCGATAGGCGCGACAGGCGGGGCAATGGGCGAACCGGCAGTCGCGGGCGTCAGTCTGATTTGAAATGCCTTTGAACACTTGGGACAAGTGATTTTTTTTGTTGACCCGGTTTGTGCCGAGACCTTGAGTCTTAATACCGCTTTGCATTGAGGGCAACTGAATTTCAATTCTTGCACGGGATGAATCCTGAACTGGAATTATTTGGACCCATGATTTTGCGTGTCGATCATTTTAATCTTGATTGAATGTGAAACAAAAGAAAGAAACAAGAGGAAACAAGAGGACAGGCATAATCTCGACAATGCGGGCGGGAATTGTCAAGAGTTCGAGGAGTGAAAGTCGTTTTTGGGGAGAAGAACAACATGACGGTGGCCCGAAGTCAACTCGTGGATCTGGAAATCAACCGTTACTACCACTGCATAAGACCGCTTCCCGCTGCGGGCTAACGCAGAGTCGAAACCCGCAAAGCGAAAAACCTGCGGCCATAGGAGTCGCTGGGTTTCGAATTTCATCAGTCGGGGGAACCGGCATTAGAACTCACCATAAACGTAAGAACCAATGCCCGCAATCGGGATCGTTTCTAGAAGCAATTTTGGGTCCTTGAAAACACAAGTTGCTTTGGCAAACGCGACCATTCGATTTCGGGTACAATTACCGCGGGGGGCGGGATGACGACGAATGCAGGGAGTTCGATGAAGGACCGAGTTGCTGTAAATTTCGTATTAGCCATCGTTATCCTGTTCGGCAGCTACGTTCTTCGTCAATCGACGTTGTCCGCTCAAAGCATGGTCGACGCCACGGCCTCGTTCGAACGAGGGGAATATGACCGCGCTCTTTCGCTGGCACTCTCAGCAATTGCCAGTCCATCGATCGTGACCGAGAAGTGGTACCGCTTGGGACTCGAATGCCATCTTGTTCGCGGTGAATATTCCGAGGCCGCGAAGCTCGCGGGTGACGCTCTCGACACCTACGAGACCAGTATCTTGCTGCGACGATTGGCAGCCACCGCTGAACGGTTTTCGGGCAACGAAGCCCGCGCCATCGCCTTGCTCGAGGAAATCGATCTGAGGTACGAATTAAACGAGTGGCAATATCGAAGCGACGAAGATCGCGCGATGCTTGCCGATTACTACCTTCAGCGCGGACGTGACGCGAAGGAAGTTCTCTCGACCTTTCTCAAACCATTGCCGGCGACCAGCCGTGCCGCACGATTGACCACCGGAAATTTAGCGCTGGCCAAAGGCGACTTCGCACTCGCCGCCGACCAGTTTCGGGCTGCCGTTGACTTGGAACCGAAGTTGGCGGCGGGATTGTACGGACTCGCTCGGGCCTTCGAATCGAGCGACCCCGAAAAGAGCCTAGGTTTTCTGAAACAGTGTCTGGAGGCGAACCCAAACTACGTTCCAGCGCTGATGCGTTTGGCGGAAAACGAGATTGATGCGGAACAATACGAGCGGGCCAACGAGCTGCTGGAAAAAGTGCTGACGATCAATGCTCGCGAAGTCTCCGCCCTGGCGCTCAAAGCCGTGATCGCTCACCTGGCAACGGACGCCACCGAAGAAAGTGAACTTCGAGAAAAGGCCTTATCCACTTGGGCCAGCAATCCGGAGTTCGATTACCTCGTCGGCAAAAAGCTCTCCCAAAAATATCGTTTCGACGAAGGAACCGAGTACCAACGGCGAGCTCTGGTTTATGATCCCAATTATCGCCCTGCGAAACTTCAATTGGCTCAGGACCAACTGCGTCGCGGAGTCGAATTGGAAGGCTGGCAACTGGCGGATGAAGTTTACGCGGCGGATCCGTATAACATTCTCGCTCATAATCTGGTAACTCTGCGCGACAACCTCGCGAAATACTCAACGCTCCGCAACGACGACTTCATCGTCCGCATGGATGAACGCGAGGCCCGAATTTACGGTCAACAAGTTCTGGAATTGCTGGCTGAGGCCAAAACGACCCTGTGTCGTGAATACGATTTTGAAATCGCCCGTCCGACGTACGTTGAAATTTTCGCCAAACAACAAGACTTCGCCGTTCGAACATTTGGTATGCCGGGCGGTCGCGGGTTTTTGGGCGTCTGTTTTGGCAACGTGGTCACCATGAACAGTCCTGCTTCGCAAGGAAATCAGGCAGCAAACTGGCAAGCGGTTTTGTGGCATGAATTTTGTCACGTGGTGACTTTGCAAAAAACCAGCAACAGGATTCCCCGTTGGCTGAGCGAAGGGATTTCGGTTTATGAAGAACGTCGCCGCGATCGGGCGTGGGGACAATCGATGACTCCGCGCTATCGCGAAATGATACTGGGGGACGACTTGACGCCGATCAGCAGATTGAGCGAAGCGTTTCTCAAGCCAAAAACCAACGAACACCTTTTGTTTGCATATTTCGAGTCCTCGCTGGCCGTGGAATTCCTGATCGAGAAGTTTGGCAAGGAAATGCTCAACCGGCTGCTTATCGACCTTGGATTGGGCACGGCGGCAAACAAGGCCTTGGAGCGCTATGTTGGACCGCTGCTAAAACTGGATGAGGAGTTCACGAATTATGTGCGGGAAAAAGCCCGTGCGTTTGGCCCCGACGAGGTCTTCGCCAAACCAGAGTTGCCGCAACCACTCGATGCTGAATCGCTGATGACATTGGCCGAAAAATCGCCACAAAATTATCACGTCCAGCGGCAACTGGCGAATTACTATCTGGCAAATAAGGACTGGCAGGCCGCGGAGTTGGCTGTCCAGGAATTACTTGAGTTGACACCAGACGTCGGGGGCTCGGAATCGCCGTTTGCGTTATTGGCCGCAGTCCGACGAGGAACCGGAGACGAAACGGGTGAAGCCGCGGCGCTGACTGAATGGGTTCGACGCGATCCCGACGCCTTCGCGGGCGCAGTGAGGTTGTCAGAGTTGATGGCGAAACAAGGCCGCTGGGCAGAATCGAAAACGGCCGCACAGCGGGCGTTGGCCATCAACCCTTTGCTGCCTGCCGCCCAACGGTTGCTCGCGACGGCATGCGAAAAGTCAGGCGATAATAAAGGCCTCATTACTGCGCTGACCGCGCTTGTGGAGTCAGAGTCTATCGATCCGGCGGACACGCATTTTCGTTTGGCTCAGGCTCACTTTCAGGAAAGCCAAGTCGAATTGGCCAAACGTCAGGTCTTGTTGGCTCTCGAGACCGCGCCGCGTTTTCGCGAGGCGCAAAAATTGTTGTTGCAAATTGATGAAATGCAAAAGAAGGACAATCAATGAAAACCTCCAGCATCTTTTTCGGAGGACTTGTTGGGCTGATAATCGTCGCTGCTACAGTGACCTTTAACCGCACTATGCCGTCCGGAGCGGAGTCGCCAAGCGTTGCGATTCAAACAACCGGCATGATGCTGGCGAGTCAACAGGAACAGGAGTACGACCGGCGAGGCAAACAGAAAACGCTGGAACAACAAGACGACCAATTGGGCTTCAATTCGCAAGGTTATCCGATTTGGAAAACCGATCGAGACTTCAAGTCAGACGTTTTTACCTTTGCCCGCGTGCGTTACACGTCTGGCCTTCGCGGTGAAGAACTTGAGTATCGCGGCGGCCGATTTGGAAGACGCTTTTACAAATGGGATACAGACTTTCCGGACAGCGACAATAACTTCTCCTTCCGATTACACGAGTTGACATCGTTACAGGTAAATCCCGAACCCGTGATCGTCACTCTCGACGGCGACGAAATTTTCAATTATCCGTTTGTCTATTTAATTGAGCCGGGGCACATGGCGTTGACGGAAGACGAAGTGCTGGGAATGCGAAAGTACCTTCTGCGCGGAGGTTTCATGATGATCGACGATTTCTGGGGCGAATGGGAATACGAAACGCTGGCTCTCAACCTGAAACGCGTTTTCCCAGATCGCACACCGCAAGAACTCCCGATCGAACACGAGATCTTCAATATCGTCTACACGTTAAAAGAAAAACCGATGGTGCCCAGTATTCACCATTACTATCGCGGAATGAGAACGGAACGTCGTGACGCGATGGAGGCCCACTATCGCGGGCTGTTCGACGACAATGGCCGGCTGATGATGGTCATTTGCCACAATACTGATTTGGGAGACGGCTGGGAACGCGAAGGGGTCGACGAAGGCTACTTCAATGAGTTTTCTGAAAAATACGCTTATCCGCTTGGCATCAACATTATCGTGTACGCGATGACGCATTAGACGCTTGTCAACAAAAGAGCTAACCATTTAAGAACAAACTTCCAATAAGGGAACTGACATTGGCTACGATCACAAATGACGAACAACAGCAAACCGTGCTGCAGATTCGCGAAGGACGCGAGAAGATTTTCGAGCAACTTTCGAAAGTCATTGTTGGGCAGCGGGAGGTAATCGAACAACTACTCATCAGTTTGTTTGCCGGTGGGCATTGCTTGATTACGGGCGCGCCTGGATTGGCCAAGACCCTGCTGGTCCGTAGCATCGCCCAAATTTTTCATTTGAAGTTCCAACGCATCCAATTCACCCCGGACTTGATGCCGGCCGACATAACGGGGACCGAGATTCTGGACGACACGCAGGGCAGCAGGAAAATGCACTTCGTGAAGGGTCCCGTGTTCGCCAATGTAATTCTGGCTGATGAAATCAATCGAACCCCGCCCAAGACTCAAGCTGCTTTGCTCGAAGCGATGCAAGAGCACCAAGTGACTGCGGGTGGCGTGCGCTACGCGCTGGAGGAACCGTTTTTCGTTTTGGCGACACAGAACCCGATCGAAATGGAAGGAACCTATCCATTGCCAGAGGCTCAACTCGATCGCTTCATGTTCAATGTCCACATCGATTACCTGCCAGAAGACGACGAGGTGAAGGTCGTCCAACAAACAACCTCGCGGCGGCCCAAGGCGATCGAACCCTTGTTCACCGGCGACGACGTGATTCGCTTCCACGAGACCGTGCGGCAGGTTCCAGTTGCAGAATCACTGGTTCGATACTGCGTTCGCCTGGCGGACGCAACTCGACCCGGACGTAGCGGCACGCCAGATTTCGTGAACCAGTTTGTCAGCTGGGGGGCTGGTTTGCGAGCGGCTCAGAATCTCGTTCTGGGGGCCAAAGCCCGAGCACTATTGCAGGGGCGAAGTCATGTGTCGCTAGAGGACATTCGAGTGCTTATCGAACCCACCTTTCGCCACCGTGTGATTGCAAGCTATCGCGCCGATGCGGATGGCATCACGGTTTCCGAATTGATTCGCCGCGTCATCGATCACGTCCCAGTCCCGACTTAGGTTCTTTCTAAAAGAAAATCATGAACCCGAAAGCAACGAAAATGCAGAACGGCCAAGAGAGAACTTCCTCTCAAGTGCCGTCGTTTTCGATTGACACCTCAACGTTGATGAAGATCGCTTCGTTGGAGTTGCGAGCCAAGGCAGTCGTCGAGGGATTCATGTCTGGCTTGCATCGCAGTCCCTACCATGGATTTTCGGTTGAGTTTTCCGATTACCGACCTTACTCACCGGGAGACGATTTGCGGTATCTCGATTGGCGATTGCTGGCACGGTCGGATCGTCGCTACATCAAACGCTTTGAGGACGAAACGAATCTTCGTTGTTATTTGGTCCTCGACAATAGCCGTTCGATGCAATTTGGAGTCGGCGAAGTTGTGAAGGCCGAGTATGCGAAAACCCTGGCCGCAACTTTGGCGTATTTTTTTACTCAACAGCGCGATGCGGTGGGCTTATTGACTTTCGATCAGAAAATCCAGGAATTGATCCAACCACGCTTTCGTCCGGGACATCTGCGGCGGATCATGGTGGCTTTAGACCGAGCGCCGGACGGACAGGCGACCGATGTCCGCGGTTCGCTGGAACAACTGGCAACCACGTTTCATAAACGCGGTTTGGTTATTCTTGTTTCGGACCTGTTAACTCCAGCTTTGGAATTAAGGAAGCCGTTGGCGATTCTGCGTTCTCGTGGGCATGAAGTCATCTTGTTGCGGGTTCTCGATCCGACAGAGGTGACTTTTGATTTTCGCGAACCAAAGATCTTTGTCGACGTTGAATCAGGAAGAGATCTGTATGTCGACCCGATTTCGATTCGGGATCGTTACCAAACCAAATTTCGCGAGCATGAGAAGCAAATTCAAGCTTTAAGTTCCGAATTGGGGATTGAGTATTACCGGGTGACGACTGATCAGGCGATGGATCGCGTCCTGTTCAATGTGATCACCTCGCGGATGGAGTCCCGATCCGTTAGCCATCGACGGGCAACCGCGGCTGGGACACTGACGAATCCACAGGAGGCCAGTCGATGAGTTTTTTGACGTTGGCCTTTGGTTTAGGGGGATTGGCAATTGCCTTCCCGCTCATTTTCCACCTAATTCGTCGATCACCACGAGGGCGACAGTCGTTTAGTTCGCTGATGTTTCTGGAGGCCTCGCCGCCCCGATTGACGCAACGCAGCCGGCTGGATGATTGGCTGTTGCTCTTGATGAGAGTCGCGATCATTTCATTAATCGCATTGGCCTTCATGCGACCCTTCTTTCGCACGTCCGCATTGCTCAATCAAGGCAGCTTGGTCGGCCGCCAAGTTGCAGTTCTGATCGACCGCAGTGCGAGCATGCAACGCGAGGGAACTTGGGACAAGGCGATCGAGTTGGCGAAGCAGACTCTGCGCGATTTGCGTTCACAAGACGATTTTTCTCTGATTGTCTTTGATGCCACTCCCAAAGTTTTGCTCGGTTTTGAACGAACTCGGCGAACGTCAACTTTGGAAGAAAAACGAGAAGCCGCTTTGGCACTTTTGGACACAGAACAGCCCGGCTGGAATTCGACGGATCTGGCGTCGGCTTTGGTGGAAGTGGTCGAAACCCTTGGCACGGCAGGCGACGACTCGGAGGCCGGGAAATCAGCGAACATCGTTCTGATTTCGGACATGCAAAATGGAGCCGTTATTGACCCCCTGCAGTCTCTCGAATGGCCCGACAATGTCATCGTCGACATTCAATATGTTGCCGTCAACCAATTGGGGAATGCCAATCTCCGGTTATTAAACGAAGTTGCCTCGTCCAAAAAACGGCGGGTGCGAATCACCAATTATGTTGGCAACGAAGCGGCCAACTTTCAATTGACGTGGAAGAATTCCAAAGACTCGACCAGTCCGTCAGCCAATGAGCCTGTGCGAGTCGATGTTGTTGCTGGGACCTCTCGGACAGAAGAACTGGAAATCCCGAAGGCAGGACTTGTCGACAGCATCAATCTAACTGGAGACAAAACGGGCTTCGACAACACCTTTTACTTTGTGCAACCCGTTCAA
>JBEBGH010000192.1:0-10001 GCA_040081565.1 Pirellulaceae bacterium | reverse complement strand
CTGTTGAATCTGCTGTTGGCGGGCGACTTTTTCGCTCTCGATCTGTGCGGCCAATGTCGTCGATTCGGCTTTGGCTTCTTGCAGAAACTTTTGATACTGCAGCGCGTCGTCGCGGTTCTTCATGGCTTGTTCCTTCCATGCCCGTTGCGAGGCTCCGACCATGACGGCCAAAGTCAGGAAGCTAATACTCATCACGAGGATGAAGATGACCAGTATCTTACCAAGTAAGTTCATTGACAATTTTCCTCAATCACAAGTCCAAGGCAGCCGGTAGATTTTGTCCGGTTCGCCCGTTTTAACAAATTGGTAAAACGAAAAGCACGCTCAGCGTCAAATGGTAATGCGTCTCAGTAAATCCGCTCCCGCAGATGAGCCTCGTTCTGCTAGTATAGTTGCGGGCCAAAAACTGTGTCAACGATTTTGCTTTTTTTGGCCGGTTTTTGCCGCAGTCGCGGGGTGTTTGGACCAACCTGTTAGAGGATAGCCCAAGGACGGACCCACTACTCTTCAATCGGCTGCGCAACCCGAATAACGCGTACAAACGACCGATAAAGCGGCCTTTTTTTGACATGGACCCGGCCAACCGTCATATTCGGAAGACTTTACCAAAGCCCAGATCCCGTCTCGACGTAACTGCCTGAAGGAAACCGACGTGGCCAAGACTCGATTCTCGATTCGCTCCTTGTTTGTTCTAATCACCGTTGCGGCCTTCTTCTTTAGCGCTTTGGTCGCCTTCTTTCGTGGCTCGGCCTGGGGCGGCTCGGTTTGGATCGCCTCAGCTATTCTGATTTTTGTCCATCTCTTGGGCACCAGCGTTTATTGGACAGCGGTAACGATTGGGTTAATCGGAGCCAAGCCAAGTCGTTCCGATACTCCTCGCGATGTTGTTTAGTTGAAAGGAGTGCAAATGGTAACCCAACCAACAAATCGAAATAAATTCACAACCGACCTATTTGGCGAATGTGGAATCTCGCTTATGGGGTGGCATTGGTTCAGGGCAATTGCGTTGTGGTTATTGACAGTTCCTTGGGGACTCGCCCAGGCACCGGACATCAGCTTGGAAGTTCGCTACTTCGAAGGGTTACGCTCAAGTTCGCGTAAATTTGAAATTGAAATCAAGTTTCTTGATCCCAAATTGGTCTCGGCGACGGAGCAGACCTACTTTTTTCATGTCAAGAACAGTTATGGAACTCAGTCAATAGTCACCTCGCCCGTGGTATTTCCCTCAAATGCAAAATCAGCCAAGATCCAAGTCGAGCTAAATTCGCCGATTTTATTTTACTCTCCACAATATTTGTTGACTCGCGGAAGCAATCCCAATTCAGCAACAATCGCCCGAAGCTTCTCCAGCGGCCTTTTCGATGCTCAAAGTCAGTCTTCAGAAAAATCCTATTTATTTGTTTGGGAAGATCCACCCTTTAGAACCGCGATTTCCAAGGTTGACTTGGTCTACAGCACAGCTAGTGGTTGGAGAGGGGGGCCGATGGCGGTGCCGAACTTCAGTTTCGTAAACCGAAACACCAAATCTGCGACGCGAATGCCGACCCTTTCTCATCTGAGTGACTTCCAAGTCTTGTCAAACGCCAAAGCACAAATGTCGTCGGTTTTCAATAACATGTCCGCCGATCACAGAATGCTGTCGATGGCAGGGCTCAACATGGCCGGGTTCGACGATCTTCCGCAAAGCTGGACTGCGTTAACCATGGCTGATGTGCTGTTCATCCCAGTGACGGATCTTGTTTCACTGGCAGCCAAAGAGCCGCAAAAGGCACGAGCGATTCGTGACCGAGTTGCGGCCGGCGGGCAATTAGTCGTGTTCAATTGCGGTCCCAAGGTTAACCGCCGCAACGAGATCATGCCAGCACTAAACGCAGCCTCCGATTCCACCGAGCCGACACCAGAAAAATGGACCGCTTGGCAATTTGAAACGGTTGGCGCCGAAAAGACTTTTGGCATTCAACAACGCCTTGAAGAGATTGACGCAGAAATAAGGAATCTCCAGAGCACCTTGGAGCATCAATCGAGCCTTGCGCTATATGGCAGCACCGGCCCCTACGATGCGACCTTATCGGAAATCGAAAAACTCAA
Source organism: Pirellulaceae bacterium (assembly GCA_040081565.1). Classification (GTDB taxonomy): domain Bacteria; phylum Planctomycetota; class Planctomycetia; order Pirellulales; family Pirellulaceae; genus BJ22. Next base: position 7,913 of record JBEBGH010000192.1, on the reverse strand, counting down.
TGAGGAACGAAAAGAACACGTCAAAAAGTTTTTCTCGACAAAAGAGAGCGATTTTGCGGGAGCAAATGGTTTTTCTCTAGAACTTGGGAAGGGAACGGTCGTTGCCATCGAACAGGATTTGGCGGACTTTAAACGAGCCGACTGGTTGAGCTTGACTCAATTTCTGGACGTGATGCCAAGCGAAGCATTCTCCGCCATAGTCGGACCTGAACAAAACTCCCATTCGGTACGCGGCGTCGGGGAGCCGCCAAAAATTCTCTTTCTATTCCTCGTTTCAGCCTTTGCGATTTTTGTCGGCCCGATGTGCTTTCTGGTGTTGAGTCGATTCCGTCGGCAAAACTGGATTCTCCTTGTTGTGCCCGCCGTATCGTTGCTCTCGACGTTGTTGCTCTTGGCATACGGAATTTTGATTGACGGTTTTGCCTACCGAGTGAATCAAGTTTCGAGCACCCACTTGGATTCGCGAAACAATTGTGCTGTGGTCCATGCACACAATGCAATATTTGCTGGCCGCACTCCCCGGCCGTTGGAAATGGATCCCAACACAGTTTTCTACACGGGGACGGAGAGTGATTCTTACTACTACACTCGAAATCGCCCGGCGAGTTATTTAAAAGTCAACACTTCCGGGACGACGTATTCCGGTGGCGAAAACCGCGCGCGAACTAAACATCGAATCACAACGATTTCGGTGAAAGAAACAAATGCCAGCTTCAAAATCCGGGCCGTGCCAAGTGACTCGGGCTCCGATACGAAAGTGATGGCGGAAAACGCGCTGGGTATGCACGTCGAATTTGCCATCGCCAAGAAGGACGGTTCGCATTATTGGGCAGAAAATATCCAGCCTGACGGCAATGTTGAGCTGGCGAAATCAGATCCGACCACGACAGAGTCAACGTTGAGAGAAAAGCTCAAAAAATTCCACCAGGAAGTGGACAAAGAGTGTTTCTCCGACGTCTATTTTCCCAGATCAATTGTTGCAAATGCTATGGCACCCGGACGAACAACGTCGAGCTTTGAAACACCTGGCCAAACATGGACCCAACTTGATCTGCTGAATGGAGAACTTTCTAAACTTGAAGACGGCGAATTTTGGCTGATCACGCGTAGGAATCCTTGGGTCGAGGACTTGAATCCCGACCCCACCTTTCAATATCGAATTCATTTCATCTATGGCAAATGGTAACGGAACAGGATCGGCAGCGATTGAGATCGACCGCTTGACGAAGTGGTTCGGCTCAACGTGCGCGGTCAACGAATTGAGTTTCTCGGTTCGCAAGGGTGAGGCCTTGGGATTTATCGGCCCCAATGGCGCAGGAAAAACGACGACCATGCGAATTTTGGCAACGCTCGATGAACCCGATTTAGGCGACGCTTTTGTCGATGGTTTTTCCTGCACCAATGATCCCGATAGCGTCCGTAAACGATTGGGCTTCATGCCGGACGCTTACGGGGCCTATCACAACGTCTCGTGCGTCGAGTACCTGGATTTTTTCGCCCGCAGTTACGGGTTGAAGGGGCGAGAAAGAACCCGGGCGGTCAATCGCGTGCTCGATTTCACGCACATGCATCACATGATGGACAAGCCGACGACGGGATTGAGCAAGGGCATGAAACAACGCCTCTGCCTTGGTCGAACCATGATCCACGATCCGCAAGTCCTGATCTTGGACGAGCCAGCGGCAGGGTTAGATCCGCGAGCGCGAATCGAATTGAAAGAAATGATCAACCGATTATTGACGGAGGGTAAGACTCTCCTGATCAGCAGTCATATTCTGACCGAACTTGCCGAAATGTGCAGCCGCGTCGCCATCATTGAACATGGCAATTTGTTGGCAGTCGGTTCCGTTCAAGAAATTCTCAACAAATTTACCGGCGAGATGGCCTCGGATTCAGAAGACAATCTGACAACGGTCATTGTACGTTTTCTCGGAGAGTCGCAACCACTGTTCGATTTCCTGGCGGCAAAAGAACTTCGCAATCTAAGACTGATTGGTGATTTGATCGAGTTTGCGATTCGCGATGATGAAAATTGGCGAGCCGATTTTCTGGCAGACCTGATTCGCAACAAATTCCGAATCTCCGCGTTTGCGACCAAGGAGAGATCCTTGGAAGAGGCTTTCATGCGAGCAACTCAAGGGCGCGTGCAATGAATGAGTCAGCTCGGCAAATGAGCCATGAAACGTCGCAACACCCCCTATTGCGCGAGCCGAATGGCTTGCTTGACCGTTGTTCGACCTGGATAGCTGACAGGTCCAGCCCATTGTTAGTCAAAGAAACTCGCGGCGCAATCAAAAGTCGCCAGTTTTTTTACACGTTCCTGGTGCTCCTGCTGGCGATGGTCGCCTGGTCTTTTCTTGGAATCTCGAACTCGATCTTTTATGGAAACGCCACCAGCGGTGTAGAACAACTGATCGGTTATTTTTGGGTGCTGGCTTTTCCCTTGCACATCATCATTCCCTTTACCGCGTTTCGTTCATTGATGCGGGAGTTTGAGGATGATACCCTGCAACTGGTATCGATCACGTCGTTGAGTTCTCGCGGGATTATTTTCGGGAAATTGGGCAGCGCCGCATTGCAGATGGTGGTGTATTTGGCGGCGCTCGTTCCGGGAATTGCGTTTTCGTATTTGCTCCGGGGCGTGGACTTGATCCAGATTTTTTCGCTCTTGGCTGTCCTGATCGCCAGCTCGCTTGGTTTGACAACGTTGGGTTTGTTGATCGGCAGCGTGGGACGACAACTTTTCTTGCGAATCTTCGCTCACTTGGTGTTGCTCGCTACACTTGCCGGCAGTTTCCTGCTTTTCTGTACATTTGTTTCTGGGTATTTAACCTTTGGGGCAAACGAAATTCCTTGGGAAGGAATCTATCTTACGATTTCTCTGTTCTTTGCGATTTCCATCTTGTGTTTGGAGACGGCCATCTCCTGCATTTCGTTTTATGCGGAAAATCGCAGTACGAATGTCCGCTTGGCAATCAGCTTCCTGACGTTCGTTATCGTCAGCGGAGTAATTTTGGTGGCCACCAGCGCACAGGCTTCTTCGATTGACTTTTGCCCGACGATCAGCGGGTTGCTGGCTCACTTGCTTGCCGTGTTTGGAGCGATGATGGCGACTGAGTACCCGGTCATATCGCAACGTGTGCGTCGCGGGATTCCCAATACGTTTTGGGGCGAATCCGTTTGGGGACTGTTGCTTCCTGGGCCTGGCCGTGGTTATCTGTTTTCAGTGACGCTGATTTGGGGTTGGATTGTGGGTTTGAACCTGCTGACGCCGCTTTACGATCGGTGGAACGGTCAAGCCATGCCCGATCTTGACGATTGGTTGAGCGTGTTTTTGTTCGGTGTGACGAACGCCACATTTGCAACGCTGTATGTCTCGCTTGCCTATCTATTTGGTCGGTTCGTGAAGACGAAAATGCCGAGGCCAGCACCGATCTTCGGGTTGTTGCTCGTGATTATCAGTTATGTCCTGACTTGGGTAGTCTCAGTCGTTTTGGCCATCATGTTGGCGGAATTTCTGGGAGGCGATTTCGGTAGTACGCGGGAACTCGGATTGGCAACGTTCTTCTGTTGGCCGCTTGCGCTTGAGGCCACGTTTGATCGTTCTCTGCTCCCGATGGATTATGTCTATTTTGGTTTCAACTTTTTAATGATGATGGTCCTGGGACTATTCTGTCTGATTTCCGCCTTGCGCGAAATCATCCTGCCGCAGGCGATGGTCCCGCAACGCGTGTTGGACGAACAAAAGAAGCGAAAACGCGTTGTCGCAACCCAAGACGAAGAAACGGTCGAAGAACTATTTCGCAACCGCGCCACGACCTCTGCTTCCCAACATCCAACCAGCGGTGAGAAATAAACGGGTGCAAAAAAAGCGACGCATCGACGAGAAGTGCGGAAAGACACTTCTGGCCGACGCGTCGACGTCTCAATCGAAAAGGCGATTTGTCTGCGTTACCTTATTTGTATTTGGATTCGCTGCCGGAGCCAAACCACTTGTTGGCGCTGCGTGGTGGTGGTTGGAGCTGTTCCGCTTCGTCCTTTTTGCCCTTCATCCAACCAGGAACGCCCTTGGTAATCGAGTCCCAGGTTTGCGAACTCGATTCACGAACGCTTGAGTTAGCGCCGCGAACGGTCGAACCAGTCTTTGACTTCCAACCGCTCATGGATTGTTTGCCATTCTGGAAAAAGTTCTTGGTGTTCTGATTCATCTTCTCCAGCACGGTCGGTTCGTTCGGATCGCGTTCCTTCATCCATGCCGGTTTTCCCCAATTGAGCTTCCCGCCATCGTTGTCGCCGTCACTGAGAGTAAACGGTTTCGGGAAAGTCGTTTTCTTTTCACCGAACAGGCTTTTGCCGCCCATCAGGCCTTTCGCGTTCTCTTCCGTTCCATCCTTTTTACCCCAAGCCCACTTGTTCCCGTCGGGATCGCCATCCTTGGAAGGAAACAAACCCTGTGCTTGAGAAATATTGACGCCAACAATAACCAAAACAATCGCCCAGCAAATCGGTTTGATGTTCATGTTCATTCTCGTTTCACCTGAAATCCCTGAAATATGCGCTGGGGAAGATTTCAAAAGTCAGGCCCTCTGTCCAGAGCAATTCACAGAATTTTTTTAAAGGGAATGGAACCTTCCACCCCGACTTTGCTAGCGATTGGTTACAATCTTGCAAGGAACGTAAAATGCGCAAGCGGTTTTTAAAACCCAACGAAAGATAGTCTCTCAATGCGAATCGGATTCATCGGAAGTGGCCGCATGGCTCAAGCCTTGGCCGGCGGAATCGCCGAAGTCAATCCGGCAGTCGAACTCATGGTTTTTGACCCGGATACGAAAGCCCGAGCGGCTTTTTCAAACGCTATTCCCCGAGCCAAATTCTTGAATTCCAATCGACTAGTCTGTGAACAAGCGGACTTGGTCTTTCTCGCCGTCAAGCCTTCGATGGTTGGCCAAGCCCTCCAGGGAATCTCATTGCGTCAATCACAAACGATCATCATTTCAGTAGTGGCCGGAGTTTCGACAAAACGACTGGCCGAATTGCTGGAAACCGACCAAGTCATCCGAGTGATGCCCAACACTCCCGCACTTGTTCGGCATGGAGCAATTGCCATGGCGCATGCGCCGCAAATCCTGGATTCGACGCGAGACGTGATCCAAACCATCTTGGCCACTGTCGGCACGGTCGTCGAAGTGGACGAATCGCAATTGGATGCCGTCACAGGACTTTCTGGCTCTGGCCCGGCTTTCGTTATCGAATTTATCGAGGCGTTAATTGATGGCGGCGTGAAGTGTGGTTTGCCACGCGACGTGGCCCATTCACTGGCCGTGCAAACGGTACTTGGGACGGTCCAAATGGTAAAGCAATTCTCGGGACATCCGTCTGCGCTTAAGGATCAAGTGACCAGCCCCGGAGGCACGACGATTCACGGCCTGTACGAACTTAACTTGCGGCAGTTCAAGGGCGCGGTTATGACAGCAGTCGAATCCGCGAAGAATCGCGCGACCGAATTGGGAAAAATGCATTAATCAATGTCCCCGCAACTCGTTTGCCAACCGTCAGGTCGATTGCCACAGTTTTTTCCCGTACAATGACCAGTCTACAATGCTCCCTATCCTTGTCCCGCAGCGAAAGGCAAATCCATGAGTCTGTTCGAAGACGACAAATACAGTTATCGGGACACGTTTTTTGTTCTCTTTGAACGGGCCAACCGGCCTTCTGCCGAGCGAATCCGCAAATCACTTGCGCAATTGGGAAACCGTTACGAAATCACGAACATCAGCGAAAGCCCTGAGGGGGTCGAATCTTTGACCGTCAAATCGCCCTACGACTTCTCGGCGATGGACATCGTGTACCTGGAAGGTGAAGAGGTTACCGGCCAGGTCAAGGATTGGCTGGAAGAATTCCGCACCATCACCCTGATCGGCGATGAAGCCCAAAAGATCAAACACCTGAAACACTGTGACGCGCGTTTTGACATCTACCACTTCGAGCAGAACGATGGAATAGGCAAGGGGGGGGAGGAAGACCAGCTTGACCCGGGAGCGTTGTTGCTGGTGATTGAAAAGTTGACCGAGCTGTCGCAAGGCACCGGTCTTGATCCGCAAAGTATGAGCTTGATTTAAGAGAGCTTACCAAAGGGCCTCTGTGCCCTTTCAATAGCCGGACCACTTTTGAGATACCATCAGGTCGTTGAACGATGTTGGCAAAAGAAATTAAAAACGGTTCGATTGTCGAAGTGAACAACGAACCAGTCATTATCGAGTCGATATCCGTACAATCCCCCTCGGCCCGCGGCGCTGCGACGTTGTACAAGTTTCGCGGTCGCAATCTCGTTTCGCGGCAAAAGGTTGACTTCGTTCTGAAAGGGACTGACTCGCTTATCGAAGCGAATTTCCAGCGACGAGCCGTCAAGTTCATGTTTCGTGACCCGACTCATATCCACTTCCTGGATCAAATCGACTTCAACCAATATTCGTTGTCTCTGGAGGAAATCGAGAACGAATTGCCCTACATTACCGAACCGCTCGAAGGCATGATGGCCTTGATCTACAACGACAATTGTGTCGGCGTTCAATTGCCGACCGCGGTGGAGTTGACCGTCACCAAGTGCGATCCGGGCGTGCGCGGAAACTCGGCGACGGGGCGGACCAAACCGGCGACTCTGGAAACCGGATTAGTTCTCCAGGTCCCCGAATACTTGAAAGAAGGGGAGCGGGTAAAGGTCGATACTCGCTCAGGCGAATTCTTGTCCCGCGCTTGACGTACAACCAAATTATTTTTTGAGGAACACATGCCGAAGTTTTTTCTGCTTTTACTCACCAGTGTTGTAAGTTTTGTCTCGTTCGCAAATCCAACCACGGTTGGCGCCCAAATTCCAACACCTGCGGCACCCCAGAAGCCGCCAGTCGCTGCTGAGAAGCAAGGTGAATGGATCTCGCTGTTTAATGGCAAAGACCTCAGTGGCTGGACGCCAAAAATTCGCGGTTACGACTTGGGCGATAATTTTGGTAATACTTTTCGTGTTCAGGATGGCTTGCTCCAAGTCCGTTACGATGCCTACGACAAATTCAACGAACGCTTTGGGCATTTGTTCTTTGAGCAGGAATATTCCAGCTACGATTTGCGCATCGAATACCGCTTTGTCGGCGAACAAGTCGCCGGTGGACCTGGCTGGGCTTGGCGAAATAGTGGTGTCATGATTCACGGGCAGCCGGCGGCAACGTTGACCAAGGACCAGGATTTTCCTTGCTCCATCGAAGTCCAATTTCTGGGCGGCGACGGTAAAAACGCACGTCCGACCGCGAATTTGTGTAGCCCGGGCACTCATGTCGAAATGAATGGCAAGCTGTTTACTCCGCATTGCACCAATTCCAAGTCAGCAACGTACCACGGCGATGATTGGGTTACCGTCGAAATCGTCGTCCGGGGTAACCGCTTGATCCAGCACAAGATCGATGGAAAGGTCGTGCTGGAATACAATCGCCCGCAGCTTGATCCCAAAGACGGAAACGCCAAGTTGTTGATCAAGGACAATCCGGACTACAACTTGCAACTCTCCGGCGGCACCATCTCGCTGCAATCCGAAAGCCATCCCATCGACTTTCGCAAGGTCGAGCTCCGCGTCCGAAAAGAATCCGACGAGTAAACAACCACCATCAGAAGCGGCAGGGCGCAAGCCCTCCGGTATCCCCCGTCGCACGCATCTCCGAGGCGTGTACGCTCAATTACTCGACTCGGCGAGTCGAGCGACGCTCAAGCAATTTCTACCTTGTTTTTATTCCGTGAAATCCGTGGCTGATTTTTCAAAAGCGATTATGAGCCACGGATCGACACGGATTTACACGGATATATAGGGCGCAAGTCCTCTCGTCGCACGCATCTCCGAGGCGTGTACGCTCAATTACTCGACTCGGCGA
>JBEBGH010000191.1:0-10004 GCA_040081565.1 Pirellulaceae bacterium | reverse complement strand
ACATGTGTTACCAAATGGAAAAAATGATGAAGGAGCATGCCGGCAAGCTGAAGGACAGCGACAAGCAACCGTTGGAAGCTGCCATCAAGAAAGCTCGCGATGCGGCTGAAGGCGAAGACCTCGATGCCATCAAGTCGGCGGTCCAAGAGCTGGAGCAAACCTCACATGCCTTGAGCAAGGTCATGTATGAGAATGCGGCAAAGCCAGACGGCAAGAGCGACGAGGGCGAACCAACTTCCTACAAGGACGATGACGCCATCGACGCCGAGTTCGAAGTGAAGAAGGACTAAGCCACGGCTTACCCCTGGACAGCGTCCTCTCGTTAAAGAATTTGAGCAAAGGGCCTGACGCCAAGCTGCACGTGCAACGTGCGGTTCGGCTCAGGCCCTTCGCCGTTTCACTCCACGACTCGCACGGAATTCGTCGCAGAAGCTAATGCAACCAATGCAGCCTTCTGGCACAAATTTTGCTTCCTTTGCAACAACAGCAAAAGAATGACAATTTTGCTTGGAAGACTCACCTTTTCAAGGAACGACTCATGCCTTTTCAATTTGAGAAACTAACTACCAAAGCTCAAGAAGCCGTCATCGGGGCCCAGTCTCTGGCACAAGAAGCGGGCAACCCCGAGGTGACCCCCATGCACTTGCTCGGCGCCCTCGTGAACGAGGTCGATGGCATGGTCGGGTTCATTCTCGAATCAATGAAGGTCCCGCTGCCACAGCTTAAGTCGATCGTGCAAAGTGAACTGAAACGGCTTCCATCCTCAAGCAGCAAAAGCGTTCCGAACCCCAACCGCTTGTTGACTGATGTGCTGCATGGCTCGGCAAAAATTACGGCGGCGATGCAAGATGAATTCACATCCACAGAACATCTTATGTTGGCACTTGCATCGATCGATTCCCCGGCGAAAAAGACTTTGGAACTAAATGCGGTCCGCGAGAAGGATTTGCAAAAGGCGGTTAAGGAATTGCGAGGATCTACCAAGGTCACCGATCAAAACCCGGAAGGCAAATTTCAGGCCCTGAAGAAATTTGGAATCGATCTGGTCGAACAAGCGAAAGCTGGGAAACTCGATCCCGTCATCGGTCGCGACCACGAGATTCGCCGAGTGATTCAAGTCCTCTCCCGACGTCGGAAGAATAACCCCGTTCTCATTGGTCAACCAGGCGTTGGCAAAACCGCCATTGCTGAAGGACTCGCCCTGCGAATCGTGCTCAACGATGTCCCGCAAAGTCTCCGCAACAAACGAGTCGTTGCGCTCGATATGGGATCGCTGATTGCCGGAGCCAAATTCCGCGGCGAATTCGAGGAGCGATTAAAAGCGGTCCTCCGCGAAGTGACGGAAGCGGCGGGGGAAGTCATCCTGTTCATTGACGAGTTGCATACCGTGATCGGTGCCGGCGCGGCGGAGGGTGCAGGCGATGCAGCAAACTTGCTCAAGCCAGCCCTGGCTCGGGGCGAATTGCACTGCATTGGTGCGACGACACTCGACGAATATCGAAAATACGTGGAAAAAGATCCGGCCCTGGAACGACGATTCCAACCGGTGTTTGTAGGCGAACCAAGCGTGGAGGACACGATTACGATCCTCCGCGGATTGAAACAGAAATATGAAACGCATCACGGCGTGCAGATCAAGGACTCGGCCCTAGTCGCCGCCGCCCGCCTCTCGCAGCGATACATTACCGATCGCTTCCTGCCCGACAAGGCGATTGACTTGGTCGACGAGGCGGCTTCGAAACTGGCGATGGAACTCGACAGCGTGCCGCAAGAAATCGACATCGTGCAACGTCGACTCACGCAACTGGAACTCGCCTCCCGCCAATTGGCGGACGAAAACGACGAAGGCATCAAGTCTCGACTGGAAGAAATCAACGAGGAAATCGAGGAGCAACGCCGCGTCCTCGCCAGCCTTCGCGAACAGTGGGAATCCGAAAAACACGGCATGTTCGACATAAAGAAAGTCCGCGAACGGGCTTCCGCCGTCCAACTGCAGTTCGAACAACTCGACAGCCAGATCAAAGCCAAACAGTCCGCCGGCCAAATGCCCAGTGAAAGCGACTACCGCAACTTGTACGAACTTGACGTCGAGCGCAAGAAACTGGCGGAGCAAATCAGGGCAGCCGAGACGCGTGCGGAAAACAACGCGGAAGCCAAACAATCCAGCAGCCGCCTCTTGAGCGAACAAGTCACCGAGGATGAAATCGCCGAAGTCGTCAGTTCCTGGACCGGTGTCCCCGTGTCCCGAATGATGGAAACGGAACGTGCGAAACTCCTCGTCATGGAAGAACGCCTGCATTTGCGTGTGGTCGGGCAGGACGACGCGGTAACCGCCGTTTCAAACGCCGTTCGCCGCAGCCGCAGCGGTCTGCAAGATCCCAATCGCCCGATCGGTTCTTTCATGTTCTTGGGCCCCACCGGGGTTGGCAAAACCGAATTGTGCAAGGCTCTGGCGGAGGTCATGTTTGACGACGAGCACGCCATGGTGCGGATCGACATGAGCGAATTCATGGAACGGCATGCCGTCAGCCGACTGATCGGCGCTCCTCCAGGCTATGTGGGATACGAAGAGGGTGGCAAACTTACCGAAGCCATCCGCCGACGTCCGTACTCGGTCATTCTGCTCGATGAAATTGAGAAGGCCCATGACGATGTCTTCAATATCTTGCTGCAAGTTCTCGATGACGGACGCCTCACCGACGGTCAAGGTAATACAGTGGACTTCACGAACGCCATCATCGTGATGACCAGCAATATCGGCAGCCAGTTGATTCAAAAGATCACCGAGGACGGTGGCAGCCACGATGAAATTCGTGAAGCTGTCGAAAGTGCGTTGCGCAACCGTTTCACTCCCGAGTTACTCAATCGGATCGACGAGAAAATCGTTTTCCAACCATTGCGCCGCGATCAAATCGGCCGCATCGTCGTGATTCAGTTGAAGGCTTTGGAGAAACGGCTAAGCGAGCAGGGTCTGGGGCTCGAAGTCACCGACCGAGCTCGCCATGCGATTGCCGAGGAAGGCTACGATCCAACCTTTGGCGCACGTCCGCTGAAACGAGTTATTCAACAACGAATCGCCAATCGATTGGCGACGGAATTGCTCAAAGGCGAACTTCGCAACTACTCAGGCATCCAGATCGACTACGAAGACGGCGACTTTTCCTTCGTCCCCGTCGCCGAAGGCGAAGTGGTTGCGAATTAAGTCACTCTCCGTGCCTTTGTGCCTTTGTGAGAAACTAGCTACCGAAAACGGATGTATCTATTAGCCATGCCAGAGGGAAATCGATCATGCACCAAAATGAAATTGGTTCGATCATCGTGGACTGTGCAGTCAAGCTTCACAAGAATCTGGGCCCTGGATTACTCGAATCCGTCTACGAAGTGGTCTTGGCTAAACAGCTCCAGTTGGCTGGCCTGACCGCTCATCGTCAGGTTCCTGTTCCGATCATCTATGAAGGCATTTCTTTTGACGAAGGCTTTCGCGCCGACCTAATTGTAAATCAGTCGGTCATCATCGAGCTAAAGTCCGTAGAGACGGTCCATCCGGTTTACAAAAAGCAGTTGCTTACTTACTTAAAGTTGACGGGGCACAAATTGGGTTATTTACTCAACTTTGGTGACGAACTTATGAAGAACGGGATCACCCGGATCATCAACGGGACACTCTGAAAGCTCTGCAATTTAGCTCCGTACCTTTGTGGCTTTGTGAGAAACCGGTTTACAGGATTGCGGTTTCTCGGAGTTTCTCACAGAGGCACCAAGGCACGGAGGTTTCTGTCTGGGGTGCTCTGGGGTGCTCCGCTCAACACCGATCATCGTCTTGAGAAGCACTCTCAATATGGCAATCGATTATCGACGTGCAATCCGATCTTGAATTTAGCTCCGTGCCTTTGTGCCTTTGTGCCTTTGTGAGAGACCGGTTTACACGATTGCGGGGTTTCTCGGAGTTCTCACGGAGGCACCAAGGCACGGAGGTTTTCTGGCTGGGGTGCTCTGGGGTGCTCGGCTCGACACCGATCTTCGTCTTGAGAAGCACTCTCAATATGGCAATCGATTATCGACGTGCAATCCGATCTTGAATTTAGCTCCGTGCCTTTGTGCCTTTGTGAGAGACCGGTTTACACGATTGCGGTTACTCGGAGTTTCTCACAGAGGCACCAAGGCACGGAGGTTTTCTGGCTGGGGATACGGGTTTCTTTCGAATTGAACCTGGCTTCCAAACCGTCGGGCTACTTTTCGTTTTTGTAGACCACACCGGATTTCATGACGAAGCGGACTTTTTCCGTCAGGGAGATGTCGGTTAACGGGTTGCCTTTCACGGCGACGAGGTCAGCGTACTTGCCGGCTTCGACCGTTCCTAGGTCTTTCTCTGCGCCCAACAAAGTTGCAGCGTTGATCGTCGCCGCTTTGATGGCTTCCATCGGTTGCATACCATCGGCAACCATGTAGCCGAACTCTTTAGCGTTTTCGCCATGCGGACTCACACCCGAATCCGTCCCAAAAGCGATCTTGACCCCCGCTCGGTAGGCTTTCGTGAAAGTCGCATCGATTTGCGGGCCGACCGCTGCTGCTTTCGGACGGACAATCGCGGGAAAATAGCCGTCGATCTTGGCCTTTTCGCCAACCCACTTGCCGGCGCTGATTGTGGGAACATACCAAGTCCCATGCTTCTTCATCAGCTCGATGACTTCGTCGTCCATAAACGTTCCGTGCTCGATCGAGTCAACACCGGCGACGATGGCACGTTTCATGCCTTCAGCACCGTGAGCGTGAACGGCAACGCGCATCCCATAGTCTTCGGCAGTCATGACAATGGCCATCAACTCGGCGGCATTGAACTGGGGATTCTGGCCGTTGGTCGCCAGACTCAGAACGCCGCCGGTAGCCGTAATTTTGATCAAGTCACTACCTTCTTTGTAACGTTGCCGAACCGCCTTGGCCGCCTCGTGCGGACCATTCACGACTCCTTCATCCGGGCCTGGGTCGCCCCGGAAACGAGGCACCAAGCCGTTGGATGGGTCGGCGTGACCACCGGTGGTGGCAATTGATTTTCCGGCAGCGAAAATTCGTGGCCCTTCAATCCAGCCCTTGCGAATGGCCTCACGCAGCGCTACGGAAACGCCCTCGGAATCACCCAGTTCCCGTACGGTCGTAAAGCCAGCCTGCAACGTGCGTTTCGCATACATCGTTCCGCGTAACGCCATTTCAGGTCCGGCAACAAAGGCCTTGTCGGCAAACGAAAGCGGGTTGTATTCCCCGGACAGATGCGTGTGCATGTCGGTCCAACCGGCCATCACCGTGTGGTCTCGGAGATCGATCACCGACTCGCCTTGTTTCGGCTGCTCAAACCCATTCGCAACCGCCGCGATCCGCTCGCCTTCGACCACGATGGTCACATTGTTCATTGGTTCCTCGCGCACGCTATCGATCAGCGTTCCGGCATGGATCAGAACCCGCGCGGGTTTCGACTTCGCCGGCTCAACTTGAGCAACAACGCTCCGTCCAGAAAAAAGAACCGTATCCACCAAAAAGCCGAAGAACAAAAAAAACGCCAGTGCCCTGAATGACTGTGTTGTCAACATTGTTTTCCCAAGACTAATTGAATTGGTTGAGGGATTGCCAAAGAGCCGCGACGCCCTGCACTCAAACAGTGTACTCGGTTAGCGTCGCCGCGGTAGAGTGTCGTTCGCGCTTACTTACAAAGGGCTTTCGACAGGCGTGCAGAATTGAAAAACATCGAGTTCAAGCTCGGGCGAGCGAAACTTGGCCGATCTTCCAGGCTGAAGCCTAATGGGAACTCATTGGCCCACTCGGACTTTTTCCATAATTCCAAAAGACTCTTCAAATTGTCTGCTTCAATGTTTTCCAGTTCGGCAGTTGCTCGTCGACAACGGTTCGATTTACTGCTGCCAGGAGATCACGCTGATTTGCGCTCGCGTGGGTTGCATCTTGCGTCACACGGCCGTCCGTGATGCGGCGGCCAAGGGGAAGATCGAACGCTTCTTTCGCCGAGTGCGCGATCAATTCCTGATTCGCAATCTCGATCTGTCATCGATCGGCGGACTCAATCGGCAGTTCACCGCGTGGGTCGAACAGGACTACAACGCCACGGTGCACACCACGCTGGGCATGAAGCCGATCGATCGTTTCGGAGTCGACTTGTCACGCATTCGCTTCCTCTCTCCCTCCCAAGATACCGACGAGCTGTTCTACGCCGAGGCGACACGCACCGTCAAGAAAGTCAACACATTTAGCTTTCAGGGAGACCGCTACGAAACACCGATCGACTTGCGCGGCAAGGAGATCTTCGTGCGTTACGAGCGGCATCGCAAAGGTGCGGTCATCGTCTACGACAACGGGCGTCGCCTGGGCCAAGCCAGACTGCTGGATGCTGTCGCCAACGGCTTGGCTCGCAGACGAGAGTAAGTAGGCGTCAGGCGTCAGACTTCAGAACAAACTTCAAACTTCAAACTTCAACAGGCTACCCAATGATCCGATCCTACTTCGGTTTGACCGAAAATCCGTTCGCCTTGCGCGACATCGAACTGTTACCCCATCAACAAGAAATCCACGACACCCTGCGAGTCCACTGCCAACAAGGCGGACTATGTCTGATTGTCGGTAGGCCCGGCACGGGGCAAGACGGTGATCAAAGAATCACTCAAGCGGCTGCCGGAGAAAGAACATCTGGTGGCTACCGTCGCACGGACGCTGCACACTTATACCAACACGGTCAAAATCCTCTGCGAGGCCTTTCGCATTGAGTTCGAAAGTTCGGCGTTTAAGTGTGAACGCAAGCTGATTCAGGAGGCCTTCAATCTCAATCGCAGCGGCAAGATGCTGGTCACCATCATCGACGACGCTCATCTGATGGAGATGGAAAACCTGCGCAAACTCCGCTTGCTGCTGGAGGATTTTCCCAGGAATCACAATCTCATCCTGATCGGGCAGGTCGAGTTGCTCTCGAATCTCGACCTGGCCGTCAACCAGGACATCAAGAGCCGCGTAACCTATTCGGTCGTGACTCGTCGGCTGCATGATGACGTGATGCGTGAGTTTATCCATCGTGAGTTGGATCGTCTGGGCTTGGCTCACAGCACGTTCACCAGCGGTGCGACTGAGCTGATCGTACGCTCGGCGGATGGAGTGCTGCGTCGCTGCCGCAACCTGTGCTTGTCGGCCATGCTCGAAGCGGTCCGCGCTGCTGCCGGACGAACCATCGACATCGACGTGGTCAATCGCGTCTTGATCCAACCGCACTGGCAAATCCAAGTCGATCTGACTGATTTTTGATGGTGATTAAACCGCAGCCCTTGCCCTCGCCCTCGCCCGCTTCGGGGAGACAGGGCGGGGGTAAAAGGTTCTGCTCACCTCACATGCAGCAACTTACTACTTCCCCAAGAATAGGAGTTTGAAAAAATGATCACCCGAGATTTACTCCGCGCGATTCGCAACGACTTGCCGATGAGATTAACGATCGTTCGGCTGGGTTGTCACGGACCGATCGCCAAACACAGTGATGGCTACTTCCGCTTTCAGTGTCCACGTTGCAGCGAACTACGGGCAACTGTGAATCCCCGCAATAACCTCGCGCACTGTTTTAGTTGTGGCGAAAATTTCAACAACATCGACTTGATGATCATTCAGGGCCACGAATTTTTAACTGCGGTGGATATCCTGAAAAACTGGCTGGAAGAGTATCGGCGCGACCTCGGTCGTCGCAACCCCCTGACGCGACCGGCCACTGATTGAACATTCTCCCGTTTGATTATCAAGCAGTGCGCTCGGGCGACTGAAGCGGTCGCACTCTGTTGATCCGGAACAGCCCCGGCCCGGATTGGACTCGGCTGCTGAAAATGCGACCATAATTCGGCCACGAGCAGTCTATACGACCACAATTCGGCCAGTGACAAAACCAGATCGCCGAACTACACCACAATTCGGCCGGCAGCAGACAATGCGACGGCAATTCGGCCAGCAACAAATCAGAGTGCGGGAAAGCTCTCCAGAATTTTCAACAACTCGGCCAACACCCGTGAAAAGCACCCAAATCGCTACAGGCACAATTCGGCCAAAAATGCGACCACAATTCGGCCCGTAACACATACGCCCTCCGAAAAGTCGCATAATCAACCACTATCGCGTGAACGGTTACGAATTATTCTTTGATTTGTCCCGAGATAATACGATGCGTATCTATAATTTCAATTTTATTATTTATTAGGCAATCGTGAATCTCCCAAAAGATTGCTCTGAAACGAGTGTCCTGCCAATCGAACGACTGTGTTTCGCCATTTCTTAAATGAAAAAGCGCAAAAGTCGAGGTCCGTCGGCGTATGGTTCTCTTGCTGATCTCAAAACTAACCACATCGTCCCATTCAAATGCGCAATTCTGCAAAAAGTAAGTACAGACGAAGCTCTTGTCAGACACAACAAAACGGCCATATGTTACGTCAATTGCACCTAGAAGAGAAATCGCCGTAAAAAATAGCCCCGCAGCGCCAAAAGCAATCATTTGGCCATTGCGCTTACAACGAAACGACGTGATAACGCCTACGACCATTAATAATACGACGAACAGGAGCGGACACAGTAGTAACAAGGTAATCCAAGAATCGGTTACAATTGTTGTGCTGGGGTGTTCAGTATGCTTGGCAATACAACCTTTATTAGCCGCGCAAAGAGCCACCAAGATTATTGCCTTTACGCTATTCACCGTCCTCATTGTTTCCGTCACCTCCATTTATTAGTTCGTTCATCGTGTTTACCAATAAAGTTTCAAACCTTTCACGGAAATACAAAAGGGAAATACAAAAGGGGACATTCTACTTATTTAGCTTTTTTGGTGAAATACAAAAGGGAAATACAAAAGGGGACATTCTACTTATTTAGCTTTTTTGGCCTGCCTCGTGACCGAAGTGAGGATTCCAAGCCAAGTTTTTTGGCGGTTGATGCCTGCCATTGGAAATACAAAAGGGAAATACAAAAGGGGACATTCTACTTATTTAGCTTTTTTGGCCTGCCTCGGGGAAATACAAAAGGGGACACAAAAGGGGACATTCTACTTATTTAGCTTTTTTGGCCTGCCTCGTGGCCGAAGTGAGGATTCCAAGCCAAGTTTTTTGGCGGTTGATGCCTGCCATTGAGTATTACCAAAGGGAGTGCCACGGGCAAGACTGTGCCGTAATGAACTGAGTTCCGCTTCGCTCTGCACGCCGTTCACCAGACGTGTCCACTGGGATGGCTTCTCGATGGGGCCATGGGTCAACAATCCGTCAGGACCGCTTCGAACCGTTGGTTTCAAGCTGGACCACTCCCAATCTTGACTACGCTCGACCAGATTGGCACGCAAGGGATTTCGTTCCACATAACGCAGGACCGTCAAGTAATGGTCGTCCGATTGGACTGGGAACGCTTTGAAGCGGCCTTGCCAGACATGACCGCTGCCTTGGTAATGTCGATGGTAGCGTCGGACATGCGAAGTCATTAGCCATTGCATCCAGCGACTGAGGTCTCCATCCCGATGCGGCCACAGCAGCAAATGGAAATGGTTGGTCATCAGACAAAAGCCGGTCAGACGCATCGGCACTTTGTCATGAGCTTCCCGCATCAGTTTGACAAACGCAGCGAAGTCCTCGTCCTTATGAAAGACGTCACTTCGGCCATTTCCCCTGTTAAGGACATGGTAAACAAACCCACCGCGCGATGCTCTTGATGTTCGTGGCATGGCCCCATTCTAATCCAACAAAAACCGCTCGTAAAGTAGAATGTCCCCTTTTGCTTGCTCCATTCTAATCCAACAAAAACCGCTCGTAAAGTAGAATGTCCCCTTTTGCTTGCTTGCTTGCTTTTGCTTGCTTGGATTACTCGAATCCGTCTACGAAGTGGTCTTGGCTAAACAGCTTCAGTTGGCTGGCCTGACCGCTCATCGTCAGGTTCCTGTTCCGATCATCTATGAAGGCATTTCTTTTGACGAAGGCTTTCGCGCCGACCTAATTGTAAAT
>JBEBGH010000536.1:0-2629 GCA_040081565.1 Pirellulaceae bacterium | reverse complement strand
GCTGCCGGCGAACAGCCAGTTCTTGCGACCCAGGGCCACTTGCTTGACGAATTGTCCACACTACCCTCCTTGTATTGGTTGTTCATCGCACGTTTGGCCATTTCTTTGGCATGATTTCGACCGGATCTGTCAATTCTGTAGGGGTTGGCTCGAATCCTGATTTCGGATGTGTCGCAAGTTTCCGAAGTCGCTCCAACTCTGATTCGCTGGCCCAATAAATCCATCGACGGCCAGCATGTTTCGCCTGCACCCACGACCGATGTCGCCAGCCTGTAAGGGTTGCCGGGTTAATTCCGAGTTCTTTTGAGAGCGATCTCGATCTCCAAAACCCCTGCGGTAATTTGGGACGCGAACCGATCATCCCCTTGCGACGCAAAGTCAAAAGCAGGGCGTTGATATTGGTCGGGGTGAAACTTGATTGGCGGGCTGGCTGAAATCCTTCGTTATTCAGGATGCAGACAATTTCATTGCGAGGGTAGCCGAAGTTGTAGAGCTGTTGCGCACGTTCGAGAAGCAAATCGGCATCTTTCATTTCGTCAAACGTTGCAACCGTTCTTCGTGTTTCGCATTGGCTTTGATAGCCACCCGCCCAATGAACCATTACAGAAAGGACCTCGGTACCTTCGACAATATCAACGACGATTTTTTCGATGAGAATTCGCACGAGATTCTGGCGGTCTTTGCCGCTCGTTTGATCGCTGAACCAGAGTGAGCGAAAGTCGTTGGCCAACGATTCGATTTTGTCTCTATCTTCTGACGACAAAGCAGCCGGTGACTGTTCACGGAATCGATTCAATGCTGCTTCGCATTCGCGCTGAGCCGTGAGCTTGCTTTCCCACTCGCTTTCCAGTTCGGCGGCGACAAGACGATTGTCAGGATCAACTTTCTCGTATCGTCGGCGCGTCAGTGCGGTTTCATAGGTTGCCCTTTCAACCGATCTTCGGTGATGAGTTTCGAGGCGTCTGCGATCAGCCTCGATATCGACGGCGGCTTCAAGACTCAGTTGAATTGAGGCAGGTTCGAAGGCCTGCAGCACAAGCTCTTCAATCATTGGCTCAAGCCAACGAGCATTGAACGATTGGCACAACGAACCACCGTAATTCATGCGTGCGATGCTGCATTCAAACGACGGTATTTGATCGCGATAGTGAACTGGCATTCGAGAACCGCATTTGCCGCATACGATTCTTCCAGTCAGAATGGACGAACCACGGGATACACCGAAACTGAATTTTGTGCTGTTTTCCCGCAGCTTTTTCTGGTTGTTTTCCCATTGCTGCCACGTAATGTAGGCAGGTATTTTATCAGGAATCAGTACTTCCCAGTTGTTCCTGTTTACACGACGCTGGACCGTTTTACGATTCCCTTCCGGGGTACTGATTGATGTCGATTTGGAACGACCATAAACGTAGGCACCGGCATAGATTGGATGTCGCAGGATGTGCAATATCGTGCTCCGACTGGCCGCTTGCCATTCAACTGCCTCCGGTTGCAGTCCGTTTACCTTTCGTTTGCCGAACCTGATATCGTTGTGGACCAGATATTTCAAGACTGCATTGGCACTGCCCAGGTCTTCGAACTTCCTGAAAATCAAACGCACGACTTCCTGAGCCTGAATATCCGGTTCAATGGAAACACCATCGCGGGTTCGTACGTAACCGATTGGCGCCTCGCCAAAATGTTCGCCACGCCTGGCCTTATTCTTTTTACCAGCGTTGAGTCGCGACCGAAGCACGTGCAACTCAGCCTCACTCATCGTTCCTTTGAGCCCCAAAAGAAGACGGTCATTGTGATCTCTCGGGTTGTAGACCCCATCGGCATCTCCCAATAGTGTTCCGAATACGGCACAAAGTTCCAGCAATTGATGCCAGTCGCGGCAGTTTCTCGCCAGCCGACTCATCTCAATCCCCATCACAATTCCAACATGCTCCAGAGCGATCTCCGCCAGCAATCTCTGAAATCCACTGCGCCCTTCAATACTCTTGCCACTGACACCAAGGTCCTCATCGATAATCTCGACCCGCTGCTTTGGCCAACCGTAAGCTTCAGCGAGCAGAGCCAGGTCGTATTGCAACTGCGTCGACTCAACGTTCTCTCGGACCTGCCTGGCACTGGATTGTCGAACATAGACAATGGCTGTCCTTGCCAGATGTTGCGTGTCGATCTTGAGGCTTTTCAACAACCTCGTTTTTGAACTGGCTGGTTTTTCTGCTTGGCCCGGATAAACATCAGTCATCTTCATGCTTCACCTCCCTTGATTGAGGATTCACATGCGACTTGATCATCCGGGTTGCAACGATCAGAAGTTCCTGTCGGGTCTCTTCGGGAAGGTAATCCCAAAGCCCCGCCAGATTTACTCTCTGAGCTGGATTCGCTTGCGTTTTGAAATTTTGATGTCGGACATCGGGTTCCTCCTTGAACCAACTTAAGTTGCCATGCGGTAGCCTGCAAAAGTGCAGAAATACCAACTTTTAGCCGAATCCTTCCGGTCAAACAACCGATCTTTGCCGCACCAGTGTGGCGCGCTGTCCTTCATCAATTGTTCGCACTCGTTGTTGTCTATCGGCAACGATGGATCGTCCAGGTAACGCGTCAGCTCCGCCCAGTGATTGCGTGTGTAGTTCAGGGC
>JBEBGH010000190.1:0-10149 GCA_040081565.1 Pirellulaceae bacterium | reverse complement strand
AATGTGTTCCATGGAAATCGCTGCTTCAATGGCTATCGTCAGTGATTCGGCATTATCTGACAGTGGCGACCGACAGCCCCAGATGATTTGTTTTTCAACCAGTGCGTCCAAAACAGCAATTTGATTTTCAGCAACGGCAAAAGCCACGGTGGGCACTCCGATTGCGGCGAGTTCGTACAAAGTGGAACCGGCAGCGGAGACCGCCATATCTGCGTTTTCCATCAAATCAACGAGCGAGCTTGGATTCGTGTGAAAAACCAAATGGACATGGTCACTGCTCAATTCTGCGAGGCCTGGGATTTGCTCTAACGTTCGTTGTCCCAAGACAACATCAATTTGCCGAAATCGAATAGGTCGATTCGCATTCAATTCGAGGATGGCCTGCGTTGTCGAGAGCACAAGTTCATTGCTGGGACAGGCACCGAGCATCACCAGTAATGTCAATGAACTTCGCAAATCGATTGATTGACGCGTGCGGGCGCCTGAAAACTCGGGTCGTAGCGCTAGAAATCTGGGACCACACTGCCATCGTTGGCTTAGGTTCGGCGGTTTGGATTGTGCATACGCATTGCCGTTAATAACGAAGTCAGCCGAAGTGTGAACGGCGTGTCCGAAATCATCGAACACGGCGAGTTTGGCCTTGTTGAGTTGGAGAGATTTCTCGTAGCCATCATCAAAATGGTATCCGTCGAGCAGGACGACGAAGGGATTTTCCTGTGCGATCTCGTGATTGACGATTCGAATTTCGTCTGTTGTCGATTCGGAAACAAAGAACCGGAAATCAAATTGCCCATGGCGCAAACGCTTGGAGATTTCTAGATCATAGGGTCCGCTTTGTAACAAAAAGCTCGCCGGATGCCCACGTTTTCGCCAAGCCAACGCCACGGCCAAACACCGCATCAGGTGGCCCCAACCTTGTATCCCCGCATCAACTCGAACTAAGAGCAAGTGGCTCATGGGTTGCCGCCGTTATTCTAGGTCAGGCGCCGGAAAGGGAAATTGGCTTTTGTTGGATACAGGCGTTGAGAGCCGTCCATTCGGGCCGGCTTTCAACGATGGTCAGCATTTCTCGCCAGCCAAAGTCACGCCGTCCGAAGTGATCTGCAACGCGATTGGCAAAAGTGAAATCTTCATCGGTGTCCACCGTCCAGCGGTGCTGGGATAAATCGACGTCATTCACGACTCCAATGATCGAAAACAGTTCCGGATTGCGATAGACGCCTAAAGTCACGTGTTCTCGCAACTCGGGATAAATCGCGATCGCGTCAAGTCGTTCCAGCGTCCTAACCGGGAAACACTCGACATCGAGTCCGCGGGGGAACCGCCGCTCCGGATAGAAGTTGCAGGCGTAATCAACTGTGGAGTCTGAGATCGCGGCCAAAATCACTTGGTCGATCAAGCCAGCATCGATGAAGGGACAATCCGAGGTAATACGGACGACGAAATCTGCCCCGATCGCTTGCGCGGCCCCTTGGTAACGCGTCAGAACATCATGTTCATCGCCGCGGAAAACCGGCCAATTTTTTCGATCGCAGAAAGCTGACAATTCATCGTCCATCGTCTCAGTTGTTGTCGCGATCATCACATCGGTAATCAACTTGGAACGCCCTGCCCTTTCAACCACCCATTCCAACATGGTTTGATGACCCAAGCGACGGAGCACCTTCCGCGACAGTCTGTGGCTGCCTAATCGAGCTTGGATAATCGCACCAATTCTAGGCTTCATGATTTGCGTTTCGAACATCGTTTTAAGCTGCAGCTCGTGCCTGGGTCGACATTGCCGCAGAGGTCAATTCCCGACAAACATAATCGACGTCGACATCTTCCATATCGGGGTAAATAGGCAGCGAAAGAATCTCTTGGTAGGCCGCTTCTGCATTTGGGCATAATCCCTCGGTATGTCCAAACTGTTCTCGATAATAGGGATGCAAATAAACCGGCAGATAGTGGACGTTAACACCAATGCCCATCTCGCGAAGACTGCGAAATATCTGGTCGCGATTCGCTTTAGCCGAAGTCCGGCAACGGACGACAAACAGGTGACCCGAACTGACAGTCGCGTCCCGAAGATCAAGTGGATCGATGATACCCGCGTAAGGAGCGAGTCGCTCTCGATAAAGCCTGGCGATTCCAGTGCGTCGTTCGGTAAACTGCCGCAACTTTCGTAGTTGGCTTAATCCCAAAGCCGCATGAAGATCACTCAGGCGAAAGTTGAACCCCAGATCTGTCATCCCGTAAGCGTATCCACCGGACGCTTCTCGCTGTCTAAAATCACGTTCAATTCCATGATTTCTAAACCGGCGAAGGCACTGGGCGAGGTCCGTGGAATTTGTCGTTACCATTCCCCCTTCTGCCGTCGTGATGGGTTTTACTGGGTGCATGCTGAAGCAAGTTAGATCAGCCAGCGAGCCGACCGGAACACCCTTTTCGCTACCTCCCAACGAATGGCAGGCATCCGCGACCACAGCCAAGCCATATTTTTGGGCCAAGACAGCCAAGCGACGATAGTCTGCCGGTTGGCCGGCGTAGTCGACCGCGATGATCGCTTTGGTTCGTGGCGTGATCTTTCGTTCAACGTCGTTAATGTTGATCAGCAAAGTATCCGGATCGACGTCGGCAAAGACTGGCACGCCGCCTTGGTATAACACGCAGTTTGCCGTGGCAACAAACGTCATCGCCGGAACGATAACTTCATCGTTAGTGCCGATTCCCAAGGCAAACATGGCTGCGTGTAAAGCCGCAGTGCCATTACAAAAAGACACCGCACAGTGCGTGCCAACCGATTCGGCAAAGGCCCGTTCAAATTCGGCCACGGCAGGTCCAGTGGTCAGCCAATCTGATTTTAAGGCGGCAACCACCGCATCGATGTCGCTTTGGTCGATGGATTGACGTGAATAGGGCAACATTTCCAGCTCCGCCAGATGTGCATTTTAGTTTTGACCAGCCAAGGCTCGTCGTGAGCCTCAGTATCCTGCCATTGTGTTTACGTTGGGACTTTCAGTGGGATTGATCGGCCCACCATCGATACGAATTGGACAAGGCTGTTTGCCGTTTCGCGAGTGCAACAGTTCAATTCCAGGGCAATCGCAATTCTCGACAACTAAATCTGTCAAGGTTTCAGGGTCAAGCCACTCGGTGTTGTTATCGCTGGAATAGGAAAACCCCGTTGGACAGGGATCGCCTTCTTCCGGATAAACTGGCGTTTCGCTCGACCACCAGCGGACGACCGGTTGAATAATAAAGTGTTCACGAAATTCGATTGTTTGACGAGCTTCATCGGCGGGAATCATGCACTCATGCAGTTTTTCTCCCGGACGAATGCCTACGATTTTTGTTTCGCAATCAGGTGCGACCGCAAGTGCAATGTCTCGAACAGTCGTACTCGGAATTTTGGGCACGAAAACTTCACCGCCATGCATCCACTCCAGGGCGGTGAAAACCAACTGGACGCCTTGTTCCAGCGTGATGATGAAACGTGTCATTTCGGGGTCGGTTATCGGCAGAACGCCACGTTTTCGCTGCTGTAAAAAGAACGGAACGACCGAACCGTTTGAACCCAGCACGTTTCCGTACCGAACCACGGAAAACCGCGGGCCATCTTCGCCTGCCAGTGAATTCGCGGCTACGAACAATTTGTCGGAACAGAGTTTGGTCGCGCCATAAAGGTTGATGGGCGAGGCTGCCTTGTCGGTCGAAAGCGCGACCACCCTTTCGACACCGCACTCGATTGCGGCTCGAATGACGTTTTCAGCACCACCAATATTGGTCGCGATGCATTCTTGCGGATTGTATTCGGCCATGTCCACATGCTTCATGGCCGCGGCATGAATCACAATATCCACGCCACGCATCGCCAGTTTCAATCGATCGAGATTGCGGACATCCCCAATAAAATACCGAACCTGCGGATACTTCGCTGGAGGAAACATGTCCCGCGAGAGATTCACGTGCTTTTGCTCGTCGCGGCTGAAGAGAATCAGCTTCTTGACCCCCATTGCCAACAGCATTTGGCCGCATTTTTGTCCGAAAGAACCCGTGCCGCCAGTGATCATCACCGTTTTGTTTTCGAACGAGAACATCCTTGTCCTCCCAGTTGGGGTTTGTACTCGAGTGGATAGGCGAAAGTCTGATAGTCAATCAACATATCCCGTTGCGGAATTTCCAACAACATTGATTTTCTGGGCGAGTGATCTTCAAAGTCCGGGAAAAAACGCTGTTTTTCCACATGTAGATTCGCTGGCGGCAAAAACCGCCTGTTTGAAGCGAGCTTTGAGAGATTTCTTTATTTTTCTAACATCTGCAACCACAGGACGGATTGCCAGTCAAATTATTATTCCTTGAGAGTTGCCACAGCCGATTCCGCTTCGGCACGGAATTGGCGGAGTTCCCGGTTCCATTGTTCTGGAATTGATGTTCGCACTCGATTGTAGGCTGCAATTCCGCTGGTGAGCATTTGTTGCGCTAATTCATGTTCGCCCAAATTCGCATGGCAACAGGCGAGGGTGTAATAGTCGAACGCAGCAGTATCCGCGCTGCCGTCCCCCAAACTCCTTTTCAACGTCTCCACGGCTTCTTTGAACTGGCCGCTACGATACTGAGCGGTACCGAGCGTATTCAAGTAAATCAGATTGCCATCGAGCTTAACTGCCCGCGAGGCCATCTCCAGAGCGGTTTGTGAATCCCGAAATTCTGGCGGGCAAACGACCAGGTTCCAAGCAAGGCTGTTCAGGATTTGAGCATTGTCACTATTCACATCAGCGGCCTGTCGATAAAGTTCCAAGCCCTGTTTCCAATCGCCGCTATCCAATGCCTTTTGAGCGTCGATCGACAACTTGTTACCGAATAAGCTCATCAATATCTCGTTTTTCTCCACGATCAACGGACGGAAGTTTGTTTTGGTGATTTCAGGACCTACGGCTTCCGGTTTCAGCTCAAGTGCCAATTCGACATTCAGCTTTTTGAGTTCATCTTCTAACACCCCCAGGTTCCAAACGGAAACAAATGCACTTGTGTCTTTGCGTATGCAATAGAGTTCCCGTTGATCTGGCGAGAATGCCAACGACTCGACTCGAAACTGGTTTGGGTCCTTGAGGATTCCTAACGATGCTTTTGTCTGCAGGTCCCAAACTTGTAACTCCCCGTTTAATCTTGAATTGACCAGCCAGCGAGAGTCAGGCGAAAAAGCAAAGACCAGCCCACTCGACACCGACCCCGGTGAATTTAATCGCAATGCCACCGACCAGTCCGATGTATCCCATAAAACGCCGCCATTTTCGCTGGTTACCAACCAGCGACTGTCAGGGCTAAACCGCGGAACAGAAACTGGGCCAGTTTTCAACGTGTTAACAAGATGCCCATCTTTTGTGCTCCAGATCTTGGTGTCATTTCCATTCCAGGCACCAGTCGCGACCCATCGCCCATCGGAACTAAAGTCGCTGCGACGAACATCCTGATGGACGCCCAGCGGAATTACTTTTCCTGGCTCGGCCAATGACTCCAAGCGTACGTCCCAGGCGTTACTCGTCAGGGTCCAGTCGCCGCTGTGATTGATTTGGATCGGCCAAAACTCAGACGTCTGGCGAAATGGTTTTGTGGCAAGCAAAAATCCGTCCTTGATCTCCCAGCGAATCCAGTTCTTGTCTTGGCAACTCCACAGTCGTCCCAAAGCATCGAAACAAATTTGAAAGTTGTCGACGATCCCAACCTCCAAATTCGCTCCAAGCTTTTTCGTGTGCCGGTCGAACAACTCCATTCCGTTTACCGTTCCGACAACCGCCCAGTTGGAGGTGGGACTGACGTCAACCAACAGGCACTCCGTCGCGCGGCTGCGTTCTGTTGCTAAAGTTTGCAAGATCTTTTGCGGAACGAATTCCCAACAATCATGTTGCTCTCTGCCGGCACTCAGGATTGCCTTGACGCCTGTCTCCGTCGCGACGAATCGAGTCGTGTTGGTTGCTTGCAGCGACAAAACTGGCGACTCTGATTCCACATTGAAAACTTTCAAGGCTCCGCCCCATAGCGAACAAAACAAAAGGTGTTCACCAGTGTGATCGAATGCCAACGAGATCGCAGGTCCTCGATCGCGAAACGTCCGTACTATTTGCGCCGTAGTCACATCCCAGAGATGGATCGATTGTTTATCGTAGACGGCGGCCGCCAATCGGTTGTTGTCCGGATGCCAAGCCAGGCAATGGTTTCCGAGTTGCGATTTCCCGGCGGGCAATTCGTTGAGTTTTTCGCCGCTTAGGAAATCCAAGACCCAAATAGATTCGCCGTACTGTATGGCAACCTTTCGGTTGTCTCTGGCAAAGGCCAGAGGGTAATCTGTGTTGATTTTTCGAATTCGATGTTCAATTTGATTCGTTGCAATATTGAAAACCACTAATCCATCTTTGGTGCTGCCAACCAAACGAGACCCGTCCGGAGAAAAACCCCAATAGCCACCGCTGGGAAATTCTGCTGCTGCCTGGGTTTCAGCTTGATTTAAATCAAACAACTTGCAGCTTTCACCAAAGGCCGCCAACCAGCGGCCATCGTCACTCATCGACAATTGAGAGACGCCCGGCACAGGAAAGACCTTCACCAACGTCTCCCCAAAATTCTCCGTAATCGTAACCCTATCGCCGTGGATTTGAGCAACGCGATTTAAGCGCCCATCGGTGGCCAAAGCGATTGTTGTTGGTAAGGGTGGACCTTTCCATGTCCCGATGGATTTCATTTCCGAGAGAGCCATCGCGGCAATTGAAGCGTCACGGATGGCGGCCTTTCTTTGAGGCGTTTCGCCGACTTGCGGCAATAAATCGATCGCTTTCGTGATTGCGGTCAACGACTCCGTTCGACTCCCTGCTTGGCCCGACGTCTGCTGAGCTCTTGCTTCGGAAATTAATGAATCCCACAAGTGAGCGATTGCGTCCGCACGAGCGTCGGATTCGTTCTTTCGAGAATCGGCCATGTCGACAAGCAAATCTTTTAATTGCGAGCGACTCCACAAGCTGACGCCTAACAAAGTCGACAAGGCCACCACCACCAACGTAGTCAGCGCCGTGACCGCGCGATTCCTCTGGCACCAGGACGAAGCCCGCTCGAGCATCGAAACGCGCCGCGCTCGAATCGGCTTGCCTTCCAAATATCTTTGCAAATCATCGGCCAGCGCGAGCATCGACGTGTACCGGTCTTGCGGTCGCCGCATCAGACACTTATGGCAAATTGTTCGCAGATCCAAGGGAATGTTACGCGGAAGCGGTGATGGATCGTCTTTCATCAGCTTCTGCAACGTCTCCCACGGCGTGGTGGCCTGATACGGCGGCTTGCCTGCAAGTATTTCGTATAGGATCGCCCCTAACGAATAAACGTCGGTCCACGGCCCAGTCGCGCTTCCCTGCGTTTGTTCGGGAGCCATATAGCTGGGCGTTCCCAAAATGTCGCCGGCTAGGGTAAGCGTCGGCCCCGACAATGCTTGCTCTTCCTGTTGGAATTTGGCGAGGCCAAAGTCAGTGATCTTGGGCGTATAGTCCGCCAAGGAATCGGCTTGCCCGCTAGGAATATTGCTGCGTCGTGACAAAAGAATATTGCCCGGCTTCAAGTCCCGATGAAAGATTCCCATCTTGTGAGTTTCATGAAGAGTCAGCGCTAACGTGCCCACGGCTTCGGTCGCATCACGAAAGGCGACCCGTTGCGTCGCGATCAGGCCATCCAGCGTACCGTTGCCCACGTATTCCATAATCAAAAACGGCTGGCCAGCGGACTCACCGACTTCGTATACCTGGACGATGTTGGGGTGCCGCAGCGAAGCGGCCATCTGGGCCTCGGCCCGAAACCGTGCCCGAATTTCTTTCGAGGCCAACGCGCCGCTTAACAAGAACTTCACAGCGACTTGACGCCGAAGCGCCGGTTGTTCGGCCAGATAGACAACGCCCATGCCGCCTCGTCCAAGCTGGCGAACCATCTTGAGTCCGGAGATTTCCGGCATTGGCGTCGAATCTGCGGGAACGCGCCGGTCCGACAACGGCATGGTGTCATTCAGAATCGTGTCGTTGCCACGGCTACCGGATTCGTCGTCCTGCAAAGCCCGGTGAAAGAAAATCTGGCGGCGGATTTCCGTGGCATACTCTGGGAAATCACGGCAAATCTGTTCCTCAAATTCTTTTTTGCCGTTTCGTTCTTCGTCCAACAGTTCTTCGAATGCCAAATCCACGACGACTTCGGGGTCGCTGATGTTTTCTTGATCAACAAACTTGCGGGCCGAAATTTTGTCGCCTGCGGCGCGACGTTGTCTGAATTCAATTAAACAAGAAACCGCAGGAGATAATGAAGGCCTGGAAACTGAAGATGGCCCAATGGAGCAGTTGCCGTCCTCGGAATCTTTGGCGGAATCCGATTTCGACTTGGTCCCGTCTGTAGCAGGCTCGTCATCCAGCTTTCCAAGGGTTTCAATGGGATTTTTCGAGACGGACATGATTCACAAAATCTTAAGAGTTGTTCGCTACGGGCTTCAGGACTCGATCCCCAATGATTCAGTGACACGTTCCAAGGCGCGGGCGAGTTGCATCCTGCGTCCTTGTGGCGTCCCCCCAATCTCGTTCGCGATATCTTCCCAACTTTTCCCTTGATTTCTGAATTCCACGAGTAAACGTTCCTCGGGTGAAAGTCTTTTTTTGGCTTCGGCAACCAGTTCCAGCATCCCCACGACTTTGCTGGGTGTGTCTCGATCGTCTGCTACTTGTTCGAGCATCGCATCGCCAACTTCCTGTCGATGGCCTTCCCGTTTTTGACTGAATAATTTTCGAGCACTGGTCGCCATTTTGTTGCGGGCCATTGTGATCAGAAGACGAACAAGGTCCTGAGGTTCCTTGAATTCAAAATCTGCGCTCCGCAGGAAAAAGCTTGCCATGACCGCTTGTGAAAAATCCACCGAGTCATAGATCCGAGTCAAACGGCTATCGATCATCCGAAATCTGATCTCACGGCGAATAATCGGTTCATAGTGCCGAACGAGTTCTTCCGCCGCCGACGCATCACCAGCTCGAAATCGCTCGACAAACGAACGGAATTCTTCTTCTCCATGCATGACGGCTATTCATTTCAGTGTTTAGATGCGTCGTGGGTATGCCTCCTTTTCATTCTAGCCAGCCAATTAAGGGTCGTTAATCCTGTCATTTGTTTTCCGTTTTCTGCAACCGTCACGCAAAAACAAAAAGGAACTGTTTCAGGACATCTAAACACATAATCGCGATTCAAAGTGCCAACGCACACAATTTTGGAAATTTAGGAGTTTTTTGCCCGATTCCCCCAAGGTTTCCCGGCAGTCTCGGTGCGAGAGGACTCAAAAATTTAACGGTAGATACCGGTTATGGTGAAGAGTTTCTAGCCATCGAAAGTGCCGATTTGCGTCTGGCAGATCCGACGGGAGAGTTTCGATTTTTGCCCGGAGAGGGCCTCGATACTCTAGTTGTTATGGGTGATACAGACTTCAATTTAAACTCGTCTCGACTCTCCAGTAGCGTGGGAGGTCGGTTGGTGTTCGACAACCTTGAACGAGCAAGTCTTACCGGAGGTCCCAGCGCAAATTCTCTGATCGCCACAGGGTTTAACGGCAGCGTGGAGCTTTACGGGATGGCAGGCAATGACTTGCTCCGTGGCACTGCTAACGACGATCGAATTAGTGGAGGACTGGGCAACGACAAAATCTTCGGCGGACGAGGTAACGATTTCCTTTGGGGTGATGAGGGGGTAGATATGTTTTACTTTGATGGCACGAACGATGCCGACGACTTGCGACTCGTTCGCGATTCAGCCGTTATGGGTTACTTCAACCGATATCAATTGGGTTTCGACCAGCTTCAGGAACAAGACGAAATCCATTACGATTCATTCGACAAAGTTGAAATCCGAGCGCTCAATGGCGACGATCAAATCAATGTCGATCTGGCCTTCGCAATTACTGGAATCGTCAACGGAGGCGACGGCCTCGATTCCTGCGTTGCCCCAAGCAGTTGGACAAAGATCAGTTGCTAACAAGCGTTGTCGGATCTACAGGCACAAAAAAATGGCCGCTCGATTTGAGCGGCTATTCGTTTTCGAGGGGTTCAAACCGGTTGATTATTTACCCAACTCAGCAGCAATATTTTCAGCACCATACACATACTTAAG
>JBEBGH010000189.1:0-10150 GCA_040081565.1 Pirellulaceae bacterium | reverse complement strand
GGAGTCAAAAAAAAGTCTAATGTTGGGGTTTCGTCGGGACAATGCTGATTTCGTGAGAAAAGCCTGTTTTTTTTCCGGGTTTGGTTGGTTCTAAACCGAAATTGGCGAAGGCTCGTAAAACTCGTCCGCCCTTTTTTCCGAAAATTTGGGGTCTAGTCGGGGGAATCGGCCGGGGGAATCGGCTGGGTGATTAGGCATCTTGGATCGTCTCGCGGATAACCTCTTCGATGGAAGTCTTCCCGTCGAAGGCAAACTGCATGCCGGCATCCCGCAGCATGCGCATTCCCTTGCCTTTCGCATTCTCCCGCAAGACGTCGGCCGATGCGTTGTCCATGATCAAGTCCCGGAGTTCATCGTCCAGAATCATCAACTCGAACAAACCAACGCGGCCTTTATAGCCCGTATTGTGACAAGTGCTGCAGCCGGCTCCCCGGAAAAACTTGCGGCTTCCCAACTCTTCGCGGGTCATTTGCAGGTCGAGAAGAATGTCGTCGGTGACTTCCACCGGTTCTCGGCATTCCGGGCAAATTCGACGAACCAGTCGCTGAGCCAGAATTGCTTCCACCGTGGCGGTAATCAGGAAGGAGGGAACCCCCATGTCCTTTAAACGGGTTACCGTACTTGGGGCGTCGTTAGTGTGCAGCGTGCTGAACACCGTGTGACCGGTGAGCGATGCCTGAATCGCAATTTCGGCGGTTTCTAAATCCCGAATTTCCCCGACCAGGATCTTGTCCGGGTCTTGCCGCAAGATGGCCCGCAAGCAACTCGCAAAGGTAACGCCAATGTCGTGGTCGATCGGAATCTGGATGATTCCATCAATGTCATATTCGACTGGGTCTTCGGTTGTGATGAGTTTGTCTTCGATGCTGTTAAGTTCGCTGAGGGCTGAATAAAGCGTTGTGGTCTTGCCTGATCCAGTCGGCCCTGTGACCAAAATGATCCCGTTGGGCTTGCCCATGACCTTGCGAAAACTGGCCATGGTTTCATCGTCCATGCCCACATTGCCAAGGTCCAGTGAAACCACAGACCGGTCGAGGACTCGACAGACCACGCTTTCGCCGAACATCGTGGGCAACACGCTCACTCGCAAATCGACGGGGTGACCACCGATGCTGAGCTCAATTCGCCCGTCTTGTGGCAGACGGCGTTCAGCGATGTCCAGATTCGCCATGACTTTGACGCGCGAGGTGATTGCAAACGCGAGATGGCGTGGCGGCGGAACCATTTCGTAGAGCACGCCGTCAGCTTTAATGCGAATTCGAAATTCTTCTTCAAACGGCTCGAAGTGAATGTCGCTGGCGTGATCCTTGATCGCGAGCAGCAACACCATGTTCAAGAGTTTGCGAACGGGTGCGCTTTCGACGAGTTCGGAGACGTCGCTCAAGTTGATTGGACCGGACCCCGAAAGTCGCTCGCTGGCCTGCTTCAGCTCGTTATCTTTTTGAAGCTCGGCAATAATCTTTTCGATGCTCTCGGTCTCTTCGTTGAAGTACTTGTCGATGTGTTTGGTGATTTGGGTTTCGGACGCCACGAGCAAACGAATCTCATAGCCCAGGAAGCGCCGCAATTCGTCTTGCATTGAGAGGTTTTGCGGATCGCAGGTTGCCAGCGTCAGCATGTTGTCCTTCAACTGCAGCGGAATCACCCGATAGAGCTGAATCATCGTGTTGGTCAAAGCTGCCCTGGCATCGTCTGGCGGCACGACACCTTCCAGGTCGACGGTCGGCAGACTGAATTGTTCGCCGAGAGCCTGGATGATTTGTTCATCACTGACGAGCCCCATTTCCTCAGCGATTTTGCCGATCTTTTGACCTGGATTCTGGTTCTGTTCCTCGATCAACATCTCCAACTGCTCGTCGGTGATGAAGCCCAAGTCGACCAGAATTTGACCAATTCTACGGACAGCCATCGTCGATACTTTCGCTAACTATTTGGTGCCAAAAAAACGAGGAAGGAAACTCACAAACGGACAGACTAATGACCGCCGCCTTCGCCCCCACCGCCTGCGATGGGATCGATTGGCAAGCCGGCTGCCATTTGGCGACGAACCGTGGCGATTTTCTTGGCGAGCGCATCGGGATCATGAGCCTTCGCCAAGATGTCATCAACTTCAACTTTCTCTTCCATCCACAACCGATACAGACATTCGTCCATCAAGAACATCCCGTACTTGCCGCCGGTTTGGATCGCTGAATTGATACGGAAGGTCTTGTTTTCGCGGATCAAGTTCGCCACGGCTGAAGTCACCACCAGCGATTCGAAAGCCGCGACGCGGCCCCCGCCGATTCGCGGCAACAATGTTTGCGCCAAGACGCCGATGAGTGAGGTCGAAAGCTGCGTACGAATCTGGTCCTGAAGGTTCCCTGGGAAGGCGTCAATGATACGGTTAACGGTTCCCTGGGCACTATTGGTGTGCAACGTTCCAAAAACGATATGCCCCGTTTCGGCTGCTGTGATTGCCGCCTCAATCGTTTCCAGGTCGCGCATTTCACCGACAAGAATCACGTCCGGGTCCTGCCGCAATGCGCGCCGAATGGCTTCCGAAAAGGTCGGCACATCGACGTGAACCTCGCGTTGGTTCACGGTTGATTTTTTGTGGTAGTGAAAGAATTCAATCGGGTCTTCGATCGTGATGATGTGGTGGTCGACCCGCTCATTGATGTAATTGATCAAAGACGCCAGCGTGGTGCTTTTTCCCGATCCCGTTGGACCCGTCACGAGAATGAGACCGCGCGGACGCATGCAGAGTCTCGTGAAGACTTCGGGCACACCCAGAACTTCGGGCGGCAGCATTTCGTTCGGAATCTGCCGCATCACCATCGCGATGTTGCCGCGTTGTTTGAAGATCGAAACGCGGAAACGGGCCTTGTCCCCATAGGCGAAACCGAAGTCCGAACTGCCTGCTTCCTGCAATTCCCGTTGGCAGCGTTCGGGCGCGATACTCTTCATCAATGAGACAGTGTCTTCCGACTCGAGAACCTTTGTTTCCAAACGGCGAAGACGGCCGTGCAAACGGAAAACCGGGGGTTGCCCCACAGTAATGTGAATGTCGCTGGCCCCTTGCTTCACGCAAGCTTCCAGCAGTTTATCGATAAGTACGGTTGCCATTTTTCACCTGATTCAAAGCTGTTCCCGGCAAAAATGGGGGAGTTCAGCCAATTCTGTTCATTTGATTTCATTGTTGTCTGATTTCATTGTTGTCGGGAAAGGACGACTCGTCCAAACAAATCCCGATTTTTCGCCACGATTTCAATTCCTTTGCCGCACAAAGCCTTGAATTCCAGCAATTCTTGATTTCTGGCCCAGCCGGATCATGCGTCAAAGTCCTGCTCGGTGCGTTTCGCCACGCGGTAAACCTCATCAAAGGTCGTCACGCCTTTCATCACTTTGAGCAGCCCGTCCTTGAAAAGGGTCTTCATGCCTTTGCTGATAGCATTCTTCCGCAAGTCAGTCGCTGAGGCATTCTTGAAAATCATCTCGCGAGTCCTCCCGTCGATCATCATCAATTCGTAAATCCCCAATCGGCCTTTGTACCCTGTTTTCTGGCAAGAATTGCAACCCTTGCCTTTCATGAATGTCGCACTTGCAATCTGCTCTTCTGTCAGGCCAGCATCCACCATTACTGATTTTGGGGGGGTGAATCGGGCTCGACATTTCGGGCAAATCGTCCGTACCAATCGTTGAGCCAAGATCGCAATGACCGAACTGGCCACCAAATAACCTGGGACCCCCATATCGACCATTCTGGTCACGGCACTGGGCGCATCGTTCGTATGCAGTGTACTGAAAACCAAGTGTCCAGTTAAACTGGCTTGGATTCCCATCGAAACAGTCTCGGCGTCACGCATCTCGCCGACCAAGATGATGTTGGGTGCCTGGCGCAACATGGACCGGATAATGCGGGCAAAGTCGAGCCCAATCGAGTGCTTGACCTCAACCTGATTGATCCCCGGCAGGTAGTATTCGACCGGGTCCTCGGCGGTAATGATTTTGCGGTCTGGGCGATTGAGTTGGTTGAGAGCGGCGTAAAGAGTGGTGGTCTTGCCCGAGCCGGTCGGACCTGTCACCAAAATGATACCATTAGGTCGGCGGATCAAATTGTTGAACTGGCGGAAAGTTTCTTCCGAGAAACCCAATTGACGGACCCCAACTTTGATGTTGTCCTTGTCGAGCAACCGCATGACGACGGATTGACCGTGGTTCGTTGGAATGATGCTGACCCGCAAGTCGAGTTCTTTTTCACCCACGGTCACCTTGATTCGACCGTCTTGGGGCCGACGCCGCTCAGAGATGTCGATCTTGGCCAAAATTTTTACACGGGAGACGATGGCTCCGGCCTGCCGTTTGGGGAGGGTGTCCCGTTCGTGCAGGATGCCGTCGATGCGATAACGGATCCGGACCCGATCTTCGAAGGGTTCGATATGGATGTCCGAGGCCCGCAACTGCACGGCTTCGGTGATCATGAGGTTGACGAGTCGCACAATGGGCGCGCTCGACTCATCGGTCGCTTCGCTTTTGGCCCGCGTTACGTCGTCTTCGGTTTCCGTGAAGTCGATGGCCGTATCGGTGAATTCCTGCAAGATTGAGTCAGCCGATTCACCTTCTTGCTGCCCGTAAAGTTGGTTGATGTATTCCAGAATTTTGGAGCGCGGCGCGAGCGAAATCGCGATGTCTCGATTGAGAATAAACCGCAATTTATCGAGGGTTTCGATGTCTGCGGGGTTGCTCAGGGCGACGAGCAGTCGATTGTCGTCGAGTGCCAAAGGCAGCACAGCGTTTTCGCGTGCGACCGATTCAGGCATGAGTTCGATGACGCGCTCGGAAATCGAAATCTTGTCGAGGTCGACATAGTTGACGCGGTGGACTTTGGCCTGGGCCTTCATCACTTCAGCTTCTGTCGCATAGCCCAATTTGATCAACGATTGTGGGAGCGCGACATTGGTTTGCTTGGCCAAGTTCTCGGCATCATTGACTTGGTCTTGGCTGACGGTTCCGGCCTTGATCAGGACGGCGACGAATCCATTATTATTGGCTGACATTGCACCACTCGAACGGTCTAGGGAATCTCTGCGGAATGACGAACCTATCCAAGTGAAGGTCTGGAAAACGACACGAAGGCACAAGCCCGCGCTGTACTCCCGAGAAAGATGACCCCCTGCTCCTTGAATCCCACAGCGAATAAGCGCCG
Source organism: Pirellulaceae bacterium (assembly GCA_040081565.1). Classification (GTDB taxonomy): domain Bacteria; phylum Planctomycetota; class Planctomycetia; order Pirellulales; family Pirellulaceae; genus BJ22. The sequence goes on along the minus strand of JBEBGH010000189.1, from coordinate 4,962 downwards.
ACCATGAACGCACCCCGTTCGCCTGAGGGACATTACATCTTATATCGAATTGCCCCAATTTGAACAGCAAACCGAGTAAAAAAACTGGGGGCAAGACAGTCGTTTTCGGCGTTTGCTGGGGAAGGGATGCGCCTTTTATGCGTCAGTCGTTAAACTGGGCACAGGCAGCACAGAGAGTCCACCTTAACGACGGCTATTTTCGTCGAGTGGACCAAACGAAGGTTCTGCCCCACCCAGCACGAGTTCAAATCCATCAGGACGTTTATGAAAATTCCAACAAAAGACTACGAAACGATTGCTGAATACATCCAAAGTGCAGATAGCCCGGTGGGTATCGACGCCAAAAAAACCCACGTTTATATCATCCACACGCTGCACGACATCCAAACACGATTGGCCGCTCTCGAACAACAGACCGTCGCGCGACAGGTCGCAACGCTCGGGGCAACGCGGTCCAAATCAGCGACGCGTAAAACTGCTAACCCAAAACGAAAACCGTCACAAAAATAGTCGCTGGGCTCAACTGCCAGCTTGGGATCGTTCGCGTTCCCGCCGGGCATTCCGAAATGACTGCACGGACAGGAAAACGTATGCGCCACACAGCACTGCCATGCCGATCAAAAAATAAGACGCTCGCGAAATGTCGCCCTGCATCAGTTTTCCAATGGTCATGCCAATCCGCCCCCCGGCCGCCAAGAAGCCCAGTAATGCTACACCCGCAGCAACATGCATGGCGTGCTTTTGCGCGTCTGGCATAAGTCCAATTGTGCCACACAACACGAGTGCCATTCCGACCAAAGCCGGAATGAGAGCCGTTTTATTGCTGGCCGGTGAAGCTGCACCCTCTGTCCCCGACGTGGTCACTGCGTCCGCCACCGATCCGGCTGAAGCATCAGCCCCTAAGTAACCCACTAGACCAACAGCCACCAGCAACGCCCCAAAAATCAACGCCCATTTTGGCATGAGTTTCCCAATCTTTCTCGATGAAGTTTTCGATCCGCTTCATTATTGAGTCGCGGTCTTTATTTGCCAACATGCCGTGCCAGTTGGTCGCGAAGGTTAACCGCTCCCCACGGAGCAGGTAAACAACCTGCTCATCGGATACGCTCAAAAAAGCCGGAACTCCTTTGCCGTTGGCCCTCTGTCCCGTAATGTCAGCAGTCCGAACCATGACGATTCGGCTTTTCCTCCGTAGGAGCAATCAGGTCTGGTCACTACCGTTTCGGTTTGTCCCGTCGGGTTCCTTGCGTTTCGGCTCCGTAGGAGCAATCAGGTCTGGTCACTTACGCTTCGGTTTCTGTCCCGTAGGGACAACCTGTCGGTAGTAACGGCGGTCATCCAATTCACACCGTCCCGTTTCGGACGGCCTGTCGGTAGTAAAAAACGGCCGTCATCCAATTCACACTGTCCCGTAGGGACAACCTGTCGGTAGTAACGGCGGTCATCCAATTCACACCGTCCAGTTAGGGACGGCCTGTCGGTAGTAACGGCGGTCATCCAATTCACGCCGTCCCGTTAGGGACGGCCTGTCGGTAGTAAAAAACGGCCGTCATCCAATTCACATTGTCCCGTAGGGACAACCTGTCGGTAGTAACGGCGGTCATCCAATTCACACCGTCCAGTTAGGGACGGCCTGTCGGTAGTAAAAAACGGCCGTCATCCAATTCACACTGTCCCGTTAGGGACGGCCTGTCGGTAGTAAAAAACGGCCGTCATCCAATTCACACTGTCCCGTAGGGACAACCTGTCGGTATCGACGCTGTCTGCGTTCAATCGTGAACCACCACCGTCACCCAAAAAAAAGCACGGCTCAATGAACCGTGCTTTTTGTTCCACGACCTGCCGCGAACACTACACGTCATAGTAGAGGCAGAACTCGTAGGGATGTGGACGCAAACGCATGGCGTCCACTTCCTTGATTCGCTTGTACTTGATCCACGTTTGGATCACGTCCTTCGTGAAGACATTGCCGCGCAGGAGAAACTCGTGATCCTTTTCCAGCGCATCGAGGGCTGCCTCAAGTGACGCCGGAGTTTTGTCGACAAGTGCGGCCTCTTCTGGTGGTAGATCGTAAATGTCTTTATCCAGCGGTGAGCCCGGATCGATCTTGTTCTGGATTCCGTCAAGGCCCGCCATCATGATGGCCGAGAACGCAAGGTACGGATTGCAGCTCGGGTCTGGGCATCGGAATTCAATTCGTTTCGACTTGGGGTTGTTGCTGTACATCGGAATCCGGCACGAAGCTGACCGGTTGCGTTGCGAGTAAGCCAAATTCACCGGTGCCTCGTAGCCTGGGACGAGTCGCTTGTAGCTGTTCGTCGTCGGGTTTGAGAACGCGAGAATCGCCGGTGCATGTTTGAGAATGCCACCGATCGCGTAGAGCGCCATTTGGCTCAGGCCCGCATAGCCATCCCCAGCGAACAGCGGTTTGCCGCTCTTCCACAACGAGAAGTGCACGTGCATGCCTGACCCGTTGTCGCCGTAAATCGGCTTGGGCATGAAGGTTACAGTCTTGTTGTGCTTATACGCGACGTTCTTGACGATGTATTTGTACATCATCAATTGGTCGGCCATCTTGATCATCTCGTTAAATTTCATGTCGATTTCGGCTTGGCCCGCCGTCGCAACTTCGTGATGTTGCGTTTCGACCTCGATGCCCACGTCGATCATGGTCTGCATCATCTCATTGCGAAGGTCCATTTGTTTGTCGGTTGGGGCACAGGGGAAGTAACCTTCCTTATGCCGAATCTTGTAGCCCAGGTTCGGAAATTCTTCGCGGCCCCGATTCCATTCGGCTTCGACGCTGTCGATGTAGAAGAATCCCGAGTGGGCGTTTTGGTCAAAGCGAATGTCGTCAAAAATAAAGAACTCGGCTTCTGGACCAAAGAACGCGATGTCAGCGATCCCTGTTTGTTTCAGATAGGCCACGGACTTGCGGGCGATGTTTCGCGGGTCGCGACTGTAATCCTCGCGAGTCAGTGGATCTTGAACGTCGCAAATCATGACTAACGTGGCCAACTCGGTGAATGGATCGAGAAAGGCAGTTGTCGGATCGGGAACGAGCAACATGTCGCTCTCGTTAATTTGTTGCCAGCCGCGAATGCTCGAGCCGTCAAAGCCTTGACCGTCCGTAAACGTGTCTTCTGTCAGTTGGCGAACGGGAATCGTCGTGTGTTGCCAAGTCCCAATAAAGTCCATGAACCGCAAATCAACTGCTTTGACGCTTTTCTCGCGGCAAAGCGCCAGGATTTCCTTTGGAGTCATTCGTTACCTTTTCTGATTTCGGTCGCTGTTTCGCCCCAACATTTGGGCACACTGGCAGCGAACGCTGGATGAGTTATGCTGAACATCGCCGACAACCGGCGAAAGCCGACGCTATGGCAAGAACCATGCCGCGAGCCGCAAAAAAAATTCGGTGAGAATTCGGGCCGTTACAGGTCAACAATGTTGTTCGCGACACTTGGCTGTGCACAACATCCGAGCAGTCGTGTGCAATTCAGTGGCACTTTTTTAGTTCTCAAACGTGCGAAGCAACCAATGAAAAATCGTCGACCTGATCGATGCGAAGATTGGCAAGATTTGGCGAGCGAATGGAACGTTCGGCCAGGGACTACCTATTTGAATCACGGCTCTTTTGGGCTTTCGCCGCGAATCGTCCGAGAAAAGCGGCGGAATTGGATCGATGAACTGGATGCCCAACCAATGGACTTTTACGTTCGACGGTTGGAACCGGCGATGAATGAGGCTCGGGATCGAGCCGCCCAATTTCTTGGCACAACCAGGCCAAATTTGGTGTTTGTTGAAAATGCCACGTACGGAATGAACGTCGTGGCTGAGAGCATTCAGCTGAAGCCCGGCGACGAAATCGTGCTTAACAACCACGAATACGGCGCGGTCGAACGAATTTGGCAACGCCAAGCCGCCCGGTTTGGCGCAAAAGTTGTCCCCGTGCAAATGCCGGAAAGGTTTGAATCCGCCGAACAAATGTTGGCACCGCTGTTGGCAGCGACAACGGCAAAAACTCGACTGGTGGTTCTCAGCCATATCACCAGTCCAACCGCGCTGATATGGCCCGTCGAAAAACTCATTCCGGCGTTTCGCGAACGAGGTATCCCCGTTTGCATCGATGGTCCCCACGCGCCGGCTCACATTCCTCTGCATCTCGACTCGCTCGATTGCGATTTCTATGTCGCCAGTTGTCACAAGTGGCTGTGCGCGCCGCTCGGAACGGGGTTTGTCTACGCTCATCCCCGTCAGCACGCGATCATGCAACCTCTGGTCAAAAGCTGGGGGCGATTGTTACCGGCAGTACCTGAGCGCTGGCACGAAGAGTTCACTTGGCAAGCGACTCGCGACACCAGCGGCTTCTTATCGATACCGACGGCGATAGAGTTTATGGAGTCGATTGGTCTCCACGAGTTCCGCGCACGGGCTTACTGGTTAGCGACATACGCCGAAGATCGCCTCGTGGAACTAACCGGCGAACGACCGCTCGGCGATCGCAGAGATGGTTGGTACGGCACGATGGCGCATGTTCCCCTCCCCGCCGGCGACTGGTCGCAGTTGCAGAATCAGTTGTGGCAGCAATTTCAAATCGAAATTCCGATTATTCATTTCAATAATCGCTGGTTCATTCGCGTCTCTTGCCATCTGTATACCACCACGAAACAAATCGACTACCTTCTCACCGCACTCCATAAACTGGGCGTGACCGCTCACGTCGTGGGCTAAGGCGAAGGACTGAAATAAATAATTCGTTGAATGTTGCGAGATGGCTGGGCACGGATTCCAGGGGGGCGGTTATTGTGATCGGCTCTTAGTCGTCAACGGTGGGTTCTATTTTTTCGAGTAGTCGATGCCTCGTAAGGCCGCTTGTTCTCGGATGATGGTCTTCACGTTTTCATCGAAGCTGTCCGTTTTTCCTTCTGCAGCCAGTCGTTTCTTTTCAGCAGCCACAAACTC
>JBEBGH010000188.1:0-10166 GCA_040081565.1 Pirellulaceae bacterium | reverse complement strand
CGCGTGGCCGCGTTCCAGTCGACTGAGAGTGGCCGAAAGGACCAGGGGGATTTCAACGGCGGAACAGAAAAAGTCGAGTGGATTTTGGTCGGCTTGATCGATCGGCATCTCCATCGCTTTCGCTGCCGACTCAACAAACTCCCACCCAGTTTCGGGAGCAGTTGCCAGATACTCGCAAAAGAAATAGGAAAGGGCGACGCGTGCCAACGTATTGGTCGAACTTACCTCTCCCTTTTCCGTCATCGCCAGTCGAGAAAGTGAGGTAAAGTCCAACTCCTTATTTTTTTGCCGAATCGCTTTTTCGAGAGCTTCGCAATGTTGCTCCAGGATTTCAATATTTTCCGCATCCGGAACAGCCAGAAACAACACCGAGTTGAGTGACTTGCGACCCTTGGCAAATCGCTTCCGCCAATTGGGTCGAGCATTCATCGCTAAATCCGCGAGACTAAACTCAATTCCCAATAGACTCACGAGTCGCTTATCCCCTTCGACCGCCGCCTCCAATAATTTCTTGGGCCGCTTTTTCTTTCCTGAGGATTTCAGTGACATTTGCAATACAACCTGTTTTGAAGCGACATTGATTACGCGAGCATCTGGCGTAAAGCAATTCCGAAAGTTCCGCAACTTTGTAAACCATCGCTTTGCCATACGACATCATTTTAGTCGATGCTGCCTATTTCGCGACCGCCGACAAATCACGTCAAATACAGGGTTCAATCCAGTTCTACCGGAATTCACAAACTTAATTGGTTCCGGTATTCCAGCGATTGAACTCAAACGACAGAGCGAAGGGCAGATGCATCGCTCTAGGCCGTCAGTTTCGGCTTGCGACCACTAGCGTTGAATCCGCTGGACCAGTGCTTCAGTGGAGTCGAGCACCAGACTTTGTCGAACCAGAGAAAGGCGTGCATCATCGGAGTATGCTTGCGTGGAAACATAAACAATCCGGGGATCAACATGGCGTCAATGTGTCCGATCCGCACGTCCTGAAAACCGACGGAATTCAATGTAGCGCGAATATTGCTGGGATCGAGTTCTCGTTCGTCCGGCGAGTGATACTTGTCGTATTTTTTCCCCAAGACCACTCTTCCGATTGACCGCAACAGTCCCTTACGATTGGGGTCTTGAGAATAAAACAGTCCGCCGGGTGTCAGGTGTTTATAAATAGTCGCCATCATTGATGGCAACTCACTTTCAGGGACATGATGAAGCGTGGCGAGTACGACAATCGTGTCGTAAGTCTGATTCCACTCCAGGTCTTCCAGCGGTTGGCACGCAAACTCAGCGTTGGTGCACCCCGATTGCTGAGCCTTGCGACGCGCCACTTCAATCGCCTCGGGCGACAAGTCCAACCCCGTCACATGTTCGGCATGTTGCGCCAGCATGATTTCGAATTGTCCGTCACCGCAACCCAATGAAAGGACTCGACCAAGCGGTTGGCTCCCGGCTCGTCGCAATAGCGACTTCAACTCACGGCGCAGCCTCAAATCCCAACCGACGGTGTTGTAGTTTTGAGACTCGTAATATTTCGAAAAGAACTCGATTTCACCTTGATGCAATTGATCTCGAGATTTCTGAATACCCGCGGACATACCGAACGCTCCATTTACAAAAGCGACGAATTGAGAATTTGCGAAATTAATTAAGCGAGATTGTAATTCCAATAGAGAAAACTGGGAATCTCGATTTGAGGTTCGACATCTCAACTCATCGAAGACTGCTGGCATTACCTCGGAAATCGCCTTTGGCTCGGCCAAACTTCAACTTCCAAACGAAACGTGGAGCGATAGGTGTTCCTTTTTTGAAAACTTCTGGCGAATCATTTTTCCCCTGTCAGCATCTTTAATCGGTCCTGATGTTCTGCGAGATAACAGGGATGAGAGTATTCACAAGCTTGTTGTTGAGCAAGAATCGCTTCGTCTTGTCGACCGATAATTTCCAGGACTTCGCTCAGAGTTGACAACAAAGAGGAGTTCTTGGGGGACAAAGTACATGCGAGAATGGCCGTCTCCTTAGCGCATTCGAGAACTTCAGGAGCAAGCTGCTTCCCTTCTTTCTGCCGATTGACTAGTAATCCTGCAATCCCGTGACAAACATAAGGCCGCAATTCCTCTTCTACATGGCTACTATCGCGAAGATCCTTGATTACTTTCAATGAGTTTTTGTTGTCCCCCTGTTCAATCGACTCCAGGATATCCAGTAATTTCTCTCGGTATCGCTGCATTGCCGTTCGTGATCGAAATTGTATGCGACTCACTTCAAGGTCTGCCGTCCGGTCGGGAGAAACGCCAAGGACTTTTTCGATTTCGTCCATGTAATGCTCCTCCTGAGCAACTGGATTGGACGTCGTACCGTCGATGAATTGGTAGCAACGCACAACTCCGTCGGCGTCGATCAAGATCGTTTTTGGCAGACGGTCTGATCCGATCAGATCCGTAACTGAGTTTCCGTCCCCAAGAATGTCACGCACACTTCGCCATTTGATCCGGTGCAGCGCCTCGACCTTTTTGACTCGCTCGATTAATTCGGCCTGGTCCCGTTCATTCTTTTCCTGAAATTGTTCATCGAAATCGCAGCAGACGCCGAGAATCTGAAGACCTTGCTCTCGATACCGATACTCGAATCGCCGCTCCATTTGCGACATTTCCAGGCAAGGGCCACACCAGGTTGCCCAACAGACAATCAGCGTCGGCTTTCCTTTGTAGTCGGATAACGCGATTGGCTCACCGAGAACATCAACACCGGCGAAATCCGGAAGAGGTTTGCCAACTCCGACTTTCGATTTGGCCTGGAGCAATCGAATCTCCTTGGCCGCCAACTCTCCAAAAGTGGGTGCAGGAATTGGCACTCCCCAATAGGGTTGATGATAGGGCAACGTACCGTAGTCACGAATGATTGATCGATAGAAGTCTAGCGCGACCCCATGATCCGGTTCATGGCCCTCGGCGCTTTCCGGTCCAATTCGCCATTTACAATGAGCCTGAACGCTGGGATTCGAGTTGACTTCAAGAATTCGTTTTGCCCAAGCGCCACCAGCCGAGGTCCATCCAGTTCGCGAAGCGGCCTCATCCAGCCTTGAATTCCCAGCATGATGCTCAGCAAGAATCTCCATGGCCGTTCCTCGGCCGCGATCAAACGAAGTCTTCAAGATGAAAATGGAAGACTCAAAGGAGGCTTCCGATTCGGGAAAAGCGGAGGCGAGTGTCATCAAGCGAACATATTTCTCGTCCGGTGCTCGCTCGTCCTGGATTTTCCGAACTCCGGGAAAGTCTTTCGAGTCGACCGCTTCCTGGAGTCTTCGACGGCGATCCGTGTCCCAATCGGTCAGTTCCTTGAGCAATGCAGTCAGCTCCTGCATGCCGGTTTCAGAATCAATGATGTCAACCAGAAATGAAATCTCCGGAGTCGCGATTCGACCATTTAGAGCCCGTGGAGGGGGGCCTGCAAGCAGTTTGGCGGTGAACGCTTCCAGAGCCGTTTCCTTGTCGTCACTTTCAATCAAGGCCAACATTTCATCAGGAGCCAATTTTCCTCCTGCCGCCGCCAAATCAACTCTTGCCAACCCGCCGAAGTAACTCAAGGAAATTGGTTTCTTTCCATCCAGAATTTTTGGCAGCGGAAGTTCGCTGAGGATTGCATCGCGGATTAACTGCTCCCGACGATTTCCAGGCATTCGATCCGAGGAGAGAAACGAGCTCAGGGAGGATTCGAAATCAATTTCAAGGGAAATTGAATATTCGCCGGCTGAATCAATATCGAGACAGCTCTTCCCATGGCGTTTGCCGATCACCAGGGGTTCAACCTCAAACGTCACGAAGTGGCCCGGCCTAATCAATCTGGTTGTTGTTTGCCGAGTTGCAACCTGATCGCTGATGAATACAGTATTTCTTTGCCCGTCGGGACCTGTCAGGCAGACAGACGATGGGCGAATCCGAAGTGGGTTTTCTGTCGACACAAAAATGTTTTCTTTGCCTTGATTGTGAACCATGACAAAACACTCGAGCGATGTTCCGCGAATTTTTGCTGGTTTGGCATCGTCTTTTTCGTTTTCGGAATGAAGAAAGATAGCGGTCCTGAGACCATTGGCATCCGATTCACTCCATCGGAGATTCGCTGCCCAAGGTCGAGTCGGGTCGAATTTTGTGGACGCAATCGCATCAGGCAATTCACAATGTAGCCGTTCAAGTCGATCCAGCGCGATTTCAAGCGATTTGGGCGACAGGACAACGAGGGCGTACAGCAACGATCTGGCATCGCTCGATTTCCAATCGCTTGCGCCATCTGCGACTTTGCGGATCTCAACCAATTGCCGCCGCTGCTCGCTAGCGAGGCGAATGGCAGGATCATTGAGAACTTCGTCGATGGATTGCCCAAGCATATTGATCAAGCCACCCGGAATGATGCCTTGATTCGTGACTCGACGATGTTCCCACCATTTTTGGAACAATTTCATGACAAGCGGTTCGATTGAATCGTCTTGAATCCTGGTTTCAAGCTTGATTTCCGCACGTTGTTGAGTGAAACCGACAAGAGAAATCGGGAAATAAAATATCGCCGCCAACATACCGGCCAAAGCTACCTGTTTCCTGGTAAGAGGCCGGCGATCCGCGACCACTTTCAAAATCGAATCAATTCTGGACTTCACCTGCACTGCACCGGCCATGCCGACAGCGGCGAACGGAAACCTGCGATTACTCGGCACGACGGCAACCAACTGTAACAGGTGTGTGGCGTACTCGCTTGCTCGGACTCCAGTGGCCAATACCTGATCATCGCAGGCCCGCTCCCTTTCACGCTCAAGGCTCCGCGCGGCGATCCAGACTAGTGGATTGATCCAATGAAGAATACAAGCCATCCTCGAAACCATCTGACCGAGCCCGTCATGTCGCTGCACGTGTGACAATTCGTGAAGGAGTACTGAACGAAGTGTGCTTGGCTCCCATTTCAAAGCCTCGAAGGGAAGTGCGACACGCGCCCTTCGGAAACCCCAAACCATTGGTGGCAAATCGAAAGAAAAAAGTACGCGAAACGGCCGATTGACGCCCAACTGGCGGGCAATCAGTATTCCTTGCTCGACTATCTGCCGCTGAATTCGTAACTCTTGGGCACTCAGGATATTGGTCATGCGAGACGACATTCCTGCCATTTCACAATCTGGACAATTCCAGACAATACATCTTTTTTCAAGTCGGCGAAGGAAAAAGAGTGAAACCAGAAACTGCAAAGCAAACATTGCAATTCCAGCAACCCAAACTGTCAGTAAAATTTTTTCGAATCGAGTCGTCCAAGGGATACCGTGAAAAGACGCTGCGACAAGTCCGGCTTTAGTCGATGCATCCCTTTTTGCCAACCCTTTTTCAACCACGGTCCCGTTTGATGATATCAAATCAATGCGATCCGGCGGTCCGCTCTTGGATCCATTTCGATGGTGACCATTTGCGTCGACAGATGATATCGAGTCGTGTTTATTGATGGATTTTGTTTCACTAAAATCCATATTGAAAACGGAATTACTGTCCCTATCGCTTTCAGTTGCTGGTTGCGCGACAGAGATCTGCGGTAGAACACGCCATTCAAAATCCGTCAATGCGATTACGGGAAGAATCAACAGCCCGAGCATTACGGTTTGCCACAGACTACTTCGCAGGGCTGCGGACCGATGTCGCGTCAGCCAGTCGATACCCCACACGCACAGGATCAGGATCGAGGCTCTGGCAATCAGTTCGACGTTCATCGGTTTTCCTTTCTGGCCTTTTCAATCAGTTCAATCATTTGCGCCAGCTCAGCTTCGTCGATGTTTTCACGACGGCCAAAATGGACGGCGAGGGCATCGGCCAGCGAGCCTCCAAAGAATGTTTGCAATACACGCTGTAATGCCTCACGTCCAGCACGGACTTTCCGTTGACTTGGAAAGTAAACCATCTCTCTGCCCGCTTTGCGGCTTTTCAGAAAGCCTTTCTCAACCAGAATGTGCATCAGTCGCCGAATCGCCATTGGCGTTGAAGAATCCGGAATTTTTTCAACGACATTACTGACGGTTGCTTCCTCCAACTCAAACACGACCTCCATGATCTGTCGCTCTCGTCGGGACAAGCCACTATTCTCAACCATTTTGCCTTCCTCGCTTGAACGAACAACCGCTTTGCGCTAAATATTTAACCTTAACAGTTAATTTTTTAACGAATGATGCCTAGACCGTCCAGTGCCAACCGTCATTTTTATTTGGGAATCAAGCAAGCCGGCGAAGAATTCGGAAAATGCCGAAGAATTGCGAAAAAATGCTTTCGACTGCGGATTCTAAGTATCCAAGTCTGTCGCGCGGAATGGCGCGGCGGCAATCTGCGAAACGCGCCGCGAAACGGGGCGGACTTGAACCGGCTCTGGTCGAGAATCAGATTGGTCGAGCCGTGTCACAGCGGGCGCCGGAAGGTTATTTGCCGCGGGAGGTTCATTCGTTGGCTGCGGTGTTGGCCGCGCGGTTGTAGCAGCCTCCGGCTTCTTTTCCCGAATCACCAGCGGCGTGGAGGGTGAAAACACTCGCTCCTTGACGACATCAATCTCGCCCAAATATTTCCGTTTGACTTCCTCGTGCTGCACGATCTGATCGGTGGTCCCACTGCAAAGAATGGCTCCTTCGCTGACCACGTACGTGCGATCGGTGATTTGCAAAATTTCGCGAGCGGCGTGGTCCGTGATCAGAATTGATATCCCTTGTTGTGCCAGTTCCCGAATGATTACTTGTACATTCTGCACCGTAACAGGATCGATTCCCGCAAACGGTTCGTCCAACATGATGAGTTGCGGATTCGAAATCAGGCAACGGGCAATTTCGAGTCGACGTCGCTCGCCGCCAGACAATCGCCCCGCTGCCGTTCGCCGAACATGGGTGATCTTGAATTGCTCCAGTAATTCTTCAGTACGGGCCTTTTGTTCCTTGCGACTCATTCCGAGCAGTTGCATGATGCCGCGCAAGTTGTCTTCGGCGGAGAGTTTGCCAAACACGCTGGATTGCTGGGGCAAATAGCCCATGCCGCCACGGCTCGCCCGAACGTACATCGGCCAACTGGTGACATCTTCGCCTCGTAAAAGAACTCGTCCGCCGTCCGGTTTCGTCAAGCCGCAGATCATGCGAAAGGTAGTGGTCTTGCCCGCACCGTTCGGCCCCAGAAGTCCAATGATCTCGCCTTCGCCGATTTCCAGCGAGACGTCGTTGACAACGGTCCGACGAGCATACCGTTTGAGCAAAGATTCAGCCTGTAAAATACTCATTTCACCTCCTTGTGCGGTGCCATTAGCGAATCGGGCCCATACGTTCGAAGTTGGGCCAGTATGGAATTGGCGCCGACTTGGCATGCGGCCAGAAAACGTACAAAGCCCGACCGATCATCAATTCGCCAGACACAAAATGATCACCATTCCAAATCCGAGCATCCAGACTGTCAGGGCTGTTGTCACCCATCGGCAGGAATTGCTGCTCCTCCAGCTCAAACATGGGACCGCCGTCGCGAAATCGTGCTCCCAGAATTCTCTTGGCCCCCGGCGAATCCCAGGATTGCGGGTTTTCCATCATATTGCGGATCAATTCCGCATCTTGCTGTGTTTCGTTTCTCGAGTTGTTGCCGGGTCCCGAATATCCCTTGACGGAACTGTAGTAGATGTCACGCCAAACACGCAGTCGCGAAACCGAAACAGCAAGGCCGGTTGCCGCGACGCCTAAAGGTTCAGCATCACCGGGATCGCTCCTGGACCATGCGGGGTGAATTCTACGGGAGGGATCGTAACAATCCGCGTCAAAACGGATTTGTCGACCGTTGATCCACAAGCGGAGTTGGTCGTCGGTATTGGAAAACATAACTTCATATTTGCCGGGACCACGGATTGGCGAATCCGCCGTCGGAGCGTCGGTCTCAACTTTTCGGTCTTCGGAATAGAACTTGAGCCCAGCACTGTTGGTAAGTGTTGCCGTGCCAGTCGCAACGTCGATCGTCACTTCGAAATGGACGCCGCCTTCAACGAGGTCGAAATACAGTTTGCCTGTGCCTGATTTGATTTCAACGTCGGCTTGCAATGCCAGATCGCCTACCCAATGCAGCGCAGGGCTATCCGTGTAATGTGGTTCAGTTCCAGCTACTCGACGCTGGTTGTAGCAATAATAATCCCCAATCAATTCCCCAAAATGAGCCGAGGCATAATCCTCAAATGTTTTACCTGCCTTGATTTGTTCCCAGATCGACGGATTCGGCAAAAGGTGTCGATACCGTAGCCACTTCTTGTCGCTGGCGTCGGCACCGATTGAGTAAACGGGTCGATTTCCTCCCAGCATGTTCGACCAAGCGGACGACTTCAGGTTAGCCCATTCGTTCCAGCGCAATGGCCAATTTGCTTTGTGAAGTTCTGCCGCGATGAAATTGGTGTCGTCAACGATTTGCAACATTGCCTTCAGCTTGTAGTCCGGTTTGCGCACAATCGTGGAGTTCCACGTTTTCCCGTCAGCAGATTCCATCGTGAACAGGTCGCCGTTTTCGATTTTCAGCTTTTCGTTAGGCAACCCAACCAGACGTTTGATGTAGTTCTGCTTCCCATTGTTGGGATTCTTGAAGACGATTACGTCAAATCGTCGTGGCTGCATAAAGTCGTAGATAAACTTGTTAACCACGATTCGATCGCCTTGGTTGGAAACATGCTCGGCATTTGCGCTGGGGCGCATCACCATTGGAGAACGACAAAAGGGACAAAACGTTGTCGTCACGCGTCGTCGTTTACTTACTTCTACGGTCGAATTGTCGTCGCTGGAACCGGTAAGGTACTGGGTATTGCACTTATCGCAATGAACGTCCATGTGCTGACCTTGCAACGTCGGAGCCATCGATCCCGTCGGGATAATGTAAGCCTCTCCACCAAACGTCCGAAACATCATGGCCAAAACGACTGCGATGATGATCGATTCGACCGTTTCCCGAATTCCGTGCTGCTGGAAAAAACGAAAAACAGATCCGTGACTCGGTTCAAATGGAGAGGGCTGTACGGGCTTCTTTGAAATCGGCGCGGAATCCGTTTCGAATGGCCGACGTTTGTTTTTTGGTGGAGGCATCGCGGCGATCTAGAAACAAAATGGTTTCGCTGGGGGTGCCCAGCTGGTTACACATGAGGCAATTGATTGTAACGGAATCGTGAGGACCGTCCTACGCTAATCTGTCTCGATAAAAAGTGGGAAATCGTGGCCAATGCCGACTATTCTGCGGTGGGACGAACGGTGCCCAGGATCGACCGGCGGGGGACATAAGGAACCGTCCAGTCCCGGCTGTCGCGGGATACAGGAACATTGTCGCCCATTACAAAGTAACTGTCGTCGGGCACTTGAAACTCGCGAGTCGACTTGCCATCTTCGGTGAACAAGTTCGGTTCGTCAAACCAATAGACATCGCGAAATATCTGGAGTCGCCCAAATCGCAACCCTTTACCATTTTGGATTCGGATCTGAAAAACTTGTTCGGATATTGGTCGCTTGCTGCGAGACACATGAACACGTCCCAATCCTTCGATGCCGACGCGTACCGCAAATTTCTGATCAACTGTGGCAATCTCTATGGTGATGGGTTCTTCGGGCAGCTCTCCCGGCAAGGGAAAACATGCGATCTCGTTCTTTGGTTCAGCCGAATCCAGATCGATGACAAATATAGAACGAGCAGGCCAAGAGAATTTGCATTCCAATCGACGGCCACAATAATCGCGAACGACGGTAAACTCAGTTTCATCACTCACGGCGACAGTGAAAGCGATCGATAACTCATCCGTCGCATGCAATTGCCGAGGCAGAGCTTGGTCGGAGAAGTAAACATCCTCGACGGGGCCGATTGCCTCCCGCGAGTCGGCATGCAAGTAACATCGCCACGCCGCATAGTCGATCAGAATCGGCTCGGTGCCGGAAGACTCGGGCCGGAAACTCCAAACCCCTGCTTCATCCAGCCAACTTTCCGGCGGGCTAAAGCGAAGTCGTCTTCGCGGCAATGACCTTGGCTCGAATTGCGAATCGTAAACCAAGATTTTTTGTTGATCGATTTGCCCAAAACTCTTGGCTGCCACTTGCCCATTCACTAACACATTGCCGTGGGCGAACGAAATCGTCTCGCCGGGGAGTCCAATAATTCGTTTGATCAAGAAACCTG
>JBEBGH010000187.1:0-10169 GCA_040081565.1 Pirellulaceae bacterium | reverse complement strand
TTGTTCTCCACTACAACATCCCCGGCAGTCTGGAGGCCTATTACCAGGAGGCCGGCCGCGCTGGTCGAGACGGAAAACAATCCGTTTGCTTGTTGCTTCATTCTTTCCAGGATCGATTCATCCAAGAATTCTTCATCGAGAATTCGTACCCCTCCCGGGAAATGGTCCAGCAGGTCTACGAATATTTACAAACCTTCGACCGCGACCCGATCGAAATTCCTTTGCAGGAATTGAAGGATCAGTTGAATCTGACGATTGGCTCCGAGGGGATCGCCAACTGTGAGCAGTTGCTGGAGAAAGCTGGCGCGATTGAGCGACTCGATAGCAACCAAAATATGGCTGCGGTTCGAATTGATTCAAATTTGCCGACGCTCGTCGAGATGTTGCCGCGCGAGGCCAAAAGCCAACGAGCGGTAATGCGAGGTCTGGAACGGGTCGTCGGTCCGATGCGGGGCGAGCGAGTGACGTTCAGCCCGAAGCTTCTATCTGAAACACTGGACATGAAATGGGAGGCGATCGCCCGCGCGATTCGTCAGTTGAGTGAACAGAAGTTAATCGACTATGTGCCACCGTTTCGCGGCCGAGCCGTTCACCTTCGCGATCGAAATCTACCGTTTCGGCAGATTGAAATTGATTTCGCCGAATTGGAGCGACGTAAAAAAGCCGAGTTCGCGCGGCTTGAGCGGATGGTGGCCTTCGCAACGTCGCATCGCTGTCGCCAGTTGGAAATTTTGGAATATTTTGGTGATCCACATCAAAAGCCCTGCGGGATGTGTGATCGTTGCGGTGCGCCTTGGCCGAAACTGGGGGAGACAACCGCACCCGCCGGCGCGCAAACCAAACCTTCGGCGTCCCAAAAGCACAAAGTTAATCAGGCCCCACTTCTCTACGCGGTACAGGTGGCGTTAAGCGGTGTTTGGCGTTCACATGGTAGATTTGGGAAAGGACTGATCGCGAAAATGCTGTTTGGTTCCGATTCGAAACAGGTAAAAGCCGCGGGCTTTCAGAAATTAAGCACATTTGGTTTGCTTAAACCGTTGAAGCAAACGGAAATTGAAGATTTGCTGGATCGTTTGCTCGGCGCGGGATTAATTGTCCAAACCGAACAGGTTCGTTTTCGACCGACGGTTCAAGTCTCCGAGAGCGGACACAATGTATTGTCTGGAAAATTGTCGTTGGAGTGGGGCGACATTCTTGGAGCGACACTCGCTCGGCGCCTGGAATCTGCCTTTCGTGGCAAGCTGCCCAAAACCGTTCGCGTCGAGTCGATGGACAATGGCAACGAAAGCGAGACTTCCGTTGTTGATTCAGCGAATGCCAGCGAGGCTGGTGCTCCAGCGATAAGCGAATTGGAAACAAATCTCACCCCGGAAGTTAGCGAAGTTCGTGCGACGCGGGTCGATCTTGTTCCGGCAGCGGTCGAGGCTCACGTTACGCCAACGCCTCCATTGGCGCGGCGAACAGATTTGGAGTCGTTTGGTATAACGCCACAATCGGGGAAAACCGATCCGCCGAGCAGCCCAGCTCGATCGCCTGTACCGGAATCGTCCGTGGACGACGAAATTCGTCCGGAGTACTATTGGACTTGGCGATTGTTTGCCGATGGCTATTTACTTGATGAAGTTGCGGAAATTCGGAACTTGCCCGCCAACATCATTCAATCGCACTTGTATCAAGCGTCAGCGAACAAGATGAGCGTTCAACCTTATTGGATGAAAAAGTCGCAGTCGACAGCAACAGAACCAGCGAATGATTGAGTTTGGCTGAAGAATCGGTTTTTGGTGAACTCCCACAAAAAGTTACTTTTTTGTACAATTTGCGGTTTGCCATGGCGATTGGAATGAGGTTTGCTTCTCAAACTGGTTTGGCAAATTAACCGAAATATCGACAGCGTGGAGAGCCCCTTTGGCCAAAAAGCGGGTGACTTCCGAAACATGGCGAATGTTGTTGAGACGTTCGAATGTTGTCGCGGTTTTGCGAATTTCGATTTGCGAAAACCATGTATAGCTGCAACCTAAGGGTTCGGCAGTCGAAACCAACACCCCTGAGATTTTAATGGACGAACCAAAACACGATCCTCGCCTGAATCCGATTGAACGGCGACCTCCCCAACGGAATATGAATCTATGGCTGCTGGTGATTCTGGCGGGAGCGTTGTTGTTTGTTGCGACAATCAGTTTATTGCAACAGGATTACTCCCAGATTTCACTGGGGTATTTCAATAACCTACTGGATGGAAAAAGCTTCGACGGTACAGCGCTCACCAAAGACGGCAAACCAATGCCCATGCCGATCGAGTCGGTCGTTTTTGTCGGTGGCGAGTACGGTGAAGGTGTCTTTTCCAATCCACCTCAGCCGGAACCGCGTCGCGAATTGGATGGCACGAAGAAGCTCCCCGGGGCAGACGATCGATTGAAAAAGCGTTTTCGTTTCAATTTGCCTGAGACATCGGAGTCACGCTCCGAACTGGAAAAGAAGATCCGCGCGACGGTAAAGCAGTTTGATCAGCGGCAACCAACGAACTTGCTGAATTATTACAGTGCGCTATTCATGTTCGTTTTGTTGGGGCTGTCGTTGATGATGTTTTTATCATTGCGGCGAACCCAGAATCAGATGATGGGCGGAGGCGGATTCTTGTCGGGCTTTTCGCGCAGTCCCGCAAAGCGTTACGAGCCAACTGCTAAACCAATTACGTTCAAAGATGTAGCCGGACTGGAAGGAGTGAAAGCTGACCTTCAGGAGATTGTCGACTTCCTGAAAGAACCCGCAAAGTTCCGTAAGTTGGGTGGGCGTGTCCCCAAAGGTGTTTTGTTGGTAGGCCCTCCAGGAACTGGAAAGACGTTATTAGCACGCGCAGTGGCGGGCGAAGCAAACGTTCCTTTCTTTAGCGTCAACGGATCTGAGTTCATTCAAATGTTTGTTGGCGTCGGAGCAAGTCGTGTACGTGATTTGTTTCAGACCGCCAAGAGTCAAGGCGCGTCGATCATTTTTATTGACGAAATCGATGCCGTGGGGCGTCAGCGTGGTGCGGGACTCGGCGGCGGACACGACGAACGCGAACAAACGCTCAACCAAATCCTGGGCGAAATGGATGGCTTCGATAAACAAGATGCGGTTATTGTCTTGGCTGCAACCAATCGCCCTGACGTCTTGGATCCAGCTTTGTTACGCCCTGGTCGCTTCGACCGCCACGTCACAGTGAGTCGGCCAACGATGAATGGTCGGTTTGAGATCTTCAAGGTCCATGTGCGCGACGTGCCCCTGGGTCCTGACGTCGACCTCAAGTCGATGGCCCAGGCGACCGCGGGAATGACGGGCGCCGATATTCAAAACCTGGTCAACGAGGCGGCCTTGTGGGCCGCGCGTCACAACAAACAAACCGTCGATATGGAAGATTTCTACTACGCTCATGACAAGGTGCTCATGGGAGCGAAACGCGAAGAAGTTCTCAATCCGCGTGAGAAGGAACGTACTGCATATCACGAGGCCGGGCATACCCTTGCCGCCTGGTATTTAAAAAATGCAACGCCGGTTCACAAAGTCACGATTATTCCTCGCGGACGTGCGTTGGGCGTGACTCAAATGGTTCCAGACGAAGATCGCTTGAATATTTCCGAGCATGAAATTCGCGACATTCTCGTCGTTTTGTTGGCCGGTCGTGCGGCGGAAAAAATTGTCTATGACGAATTTACAGTCGGGGCGGAAAACGACTTGGAGCGAGCGACCTCAATGGCTCGCCGAATGGTCACCCAATGGGGTATGAGCCAACGATTGGGACCCGTTAGTTACAAGATCACTGACGATGACCCATTTCTCGGTCGCGAGATTCACCAAAGCCGACAGTTCAGCGAGCACACAATGGAAATTATCGATGACGAAGTCGCGAAGATCCTGCGGAGTGCCTCGCAAAGTGCCGTCGAACTGCTGGAAGAGAAACGATTCCAATTGGATCAGGTGACTAGGGCGCTAGTTGAGCGAGAGGAACTGGATCGTCATGAAATCGAAGCGTTGATTGGTCCCTCGGTTCATTCCGATAAACCCCCATTCGATTCGAAAACGGTGATCGCTCCGACGAGTCCCAACAAGCTCGAGCCCACTGCAGACGAGGTGGTGCATAACTCAAACCGTCTGTTAAATGGAAACGGATGATTTTGGTTCGCGGTTTTTTGCGATTTTGATCGCGTGCCATTAATCGTCTTCGGAAGAAGAATCGAGCCCCAACGCCTTGGGTTTCAATAACGAAACGAATTCAGAATTCGTTGTTGACTCGGCAATTTCAGCCCAATCGGCTTTTAGCGATCTCAAATAGAGGACCGCCGCTGTCGGGAAGTGCGTTGACGTTCGATCGAACATTCCCGCCAACGCAGTCATTCCCGGATTGTGACCGATCACCATCACATGTTGCACTTGGTTCGGGACGTCGGCAATCGCCAGGTAAAATGCTCGACCGGTCGCCATGTATAGGCCTCGCTGCGAGATCGCCTTCGGTTGTGTGGGCCAGTGAGGTAACATCAATTCCAACGTCTCTTGAGCTCGTCGAGCAGTGGACACGATGACCATTTCAGGGACCAAATTGTGTTGGCAGAGGTACTGACCCATTGCCGGTGCAACACGCCTGCCGCGTTCGTTGAGCGGTCGGTCGTGATCCGACAAGTCCGCTTGTCCCCAGTCTGACTTAGCGTGTCTCATGAACAAAATGGTTTTCATTGTTCGCGCCCGCGTTGGAATATTGGAAAATTGCTTGACCCAATCGTACAGCCAACCGAAAAATCTTCACCAACTTGTACAAAACTTCAAGAATCAACCGTGAAAGGGAGGCTTTCCTTATTCCACGATCTTAGCATTCGGTCGTTCAATGAGTAAGATTGAGTAGAATCAACCCCGAGTTCCGTCAGACGCAACGAAACGATTTCTTCGAACATCACGATGGACCCAGATCGAGCCAGAATTTTAGCCGACCTTAATGGCGCGATCGATGGAAACATCTACTGCGACGACCTGACGATTCAGATGTACTCGACCGACGCGAGCATCCATGAGATGAAGCCTCTCGCGGTCATCAGTCCGGCTTCCACACGCGATGTCGTAAAAATTGTCAATTATTGTCGCGAAAATCAAATTCCTCTTCATCCAAGGGGCTCCGGATCTAACACCATCGGGGGGTGCCTTGGTAAGGGAGTTGTCTTGGACTTTTCTGAAAGTATGCGGCGGCTAGTTTCCGTAGACCGCGAGGCAGTGACCGTTCAGGCTGGCGCCGTGCTGGCCAATATCAATCGCGAACTGAAAGTGCATGGCCGATTTATCAGTCCGGATCCGGCGACCCGAAGCATCACGACGATAGGTGGCATGTTGTCTCTCAATTTGAGCGGCAGTCACTGGGTTAAATACGGCACGCCTCGGGACAAAGTGTTGAGTCTGCAAGTCGTCTTGGCCTCCGGTGATGTTGTCAATTTGGATTCCGCCGCGAATTTATCGCGAGTCAATCAAGGCGATCCGGTTGTCGAGCACCTTGAACAGCGAACTCAATCGATTCTTCGCAGCCGCGAGAAGGAGCTGGCGGCCTATCGTCCC
The DNA here is from genome assembly GCA_040081565.1 of Pirellulaceae bacterium. Taxonomy (GTDB): domain Bacteria; phylum Planctomycetota; class Planctomycetia; order Pirellulales; family Pirellulaceae; genus BJ22. The sequence goes on along the minus strand of JBEBGH010000187.1, from coordinate 4,598 downwards.
AAAACCGAATTGAATGAAGCGGGTTATGATCTCTGGGATTTGCAGCGCAATGATCAAATCGACTTAACTCGGTTGCTGGTTGGATCGGAAGGAACTCTTGGAATCATTACGAAAGCCACAATTTCGACTGATCCGATTCCTAAGCACCGTGGCGTGGCATTGTTGTTTTTTGAGCGGCTTGATTTTGCCGCGAAGGCCGCGATTGAAATCGGTGGAATGGGGATTGTGGCCTGTGACCTGTTGGACCGCCGATTGCTGACGTTAGCACGAGAGACTGACGACAAGTATGTGAAACTGATTCCGGCTGAAGCGGAAGCGATGCTGTTGGTTGAGTTTCAAGCTGATGAGGATGCCGCGCTGCGTGACCGATTCGAGTTCCTCGCCCAGCGAATCATTCGTCGACGTCGATTGGCTTTTGAAATTCGCACGGCTACTCAACCCGAGGAACGCAATTTGTTCTGGCGCTTGACGCGGCGGGTGACTCCGACGCTGTATCGCTTGCGAGGTAATCGTCGAGCGGTTCCGTTTATCGAGGCAATTGCGGTGCCGCCGGCAAAGTTACCCGATTTCCTCGCCGTCTTGCACCAAGTCCTCAACCGGTATGAAGTCACTGCGTCCGTGTTTGCGCATACTCCTCAAGGCATTTTGCAAGTCCATCCGTTTATCGATTTGTCGTCGCCCGCTCAAGTCGCTCAATTGCAGCCGTTGGCGGAAGAACTGCTGGAAAAAGTGATTGAGTTCGGGGGAACACTGAGCGGAATGTTTGGCGACGGCTTCAGCCGAACATGGACGTTGCGAAAACACTTCGGGAATGCCTACTCGGCGTTTGTAGAGATCAAATCGCTATTTGATCCGACTCACATGTTGAATCCGGGGAAAATTGTCGATCAACCTGCCTGCGGGCTCACAGACCAATTGCGAAAAGTGACCCTGGCTGAGACGCTTCAACCTCCCCCTGAAGCAGCTGTGGAGGCTGCAAATGATGAAGAAGCGGCGAAGACAACGCCGCTGCCTGTTTTGGTTCCCCAACTCAATTGGTCGCTGGCCGAAATGAACGTGGCGGCTAGGAATTGCAATGGTTGCGGACGTTGTCGAACGTCAAATATTGACCAACGAATGTGTCCGATTTTCCGCGCTGGGCCGAAGGAAAACGCCTCGCCTCGCGCCAAGGCTAACTTGATGCGGGCGATTCTCACCGGTCAACTACCAAAGGACACCATCAGTTCAGACGAATTTCGCGAAGTATCAGACCTATGCGTGAATTGTCATCAGTGTCGCCTGGAGTGCCCGGCCAGCGTCGATATTCCCAAACTGATGGTCGAGGCCAAGGCGCATCATGTTGAGGTCAACGGTTTGGGATTCAATGATTGGGTGCTGTCGCGACTCGATTTGTTATACGCGTTGGCGAGCAAAGCTCCGCGGTTGACGAATTATTTGATTCAAAATCGGACGGCGCGCTGGCTGCTGGATCGTTTGCTGGGAATCGCCCAAGGACGAAAATTGCCCCGTTTCTCGCAAAGCAGTTTCTTAACTTGGGCGGGACGGCAAAAACTGAATCGTGTTCCGCGGCAAAACGGCCGTAAAGTCGTCTTCTTTGTCGATGCCTTCGTGAATTGGAACGATTTGGAGTTGGGGCAAGCTCTAGTGAAAATCCTTCAACACAATAACATCGACGTCGTTGTTCCGCTTGAGCAAGCCGTATCGGGAATGTCGCTGATCTCTGACGGAGTGCTTGGTCGAGCTCGAAAACTTGCGGCACGGAATGTTGAGTTGTTAGCTGACTACGTTCGCCAAGGTTTCCACGTGGTGACGGCCGAGCCTTCCGCCGCACTCGCACTGAAGCATGAATATCTCAACCTTTTGTCGGACCCTGACGCGAAACTGGTTTCCGACAACACGTTCGACGTTTGCCAATACCTCTGGCAATTGCATCAAACCGGCGACTTGCAACTCAATTTTCGACCTTTAAATGTTACGGTAGGCTACCATCAGCCTTGCCATCAAAGGGCACTACAAATCGGGCAACCCGGGGTGGAATTGATGCGGCTTATTCCAGGTGTCCAAGTCGATTGTTTGAATCTCGGCTGCTCGGGCATGGCGGGAGTCTGGGGAGTTAAACAAAAAAACTACCTCCGCAGCCTGCGAATTGGCTTTCCGCTGATCAATGCCTTGCGCTCACCTGACTTGATTATCGGGACAACGGAGTGTGCCACCTGTAAGATGCAGATGGAACAAGGCACGAGCAAGTTAACGGCGCATCCGATCAAGATTTTAGCGATGGCCTACGGGCTAATGCCGCAGTTGACGAATTTGTTTTCGCGGCGGAGTGAGGAGTTGTTGTTATCATGATGGTTCGGGTTTTGATGTTTGCCCAAGCTCGCGAAACGATTGGCGAATCGGCGATAGAATTGGAATTGCCCGAAGGCTCAACCGTTGAGTCTTTCCGGAAAGTGTTGTCACAACGATTTCCATCCCTCGTTCGTTTGCTGCCACAAGCCATGATTTCCGTCGACCAAGTTTACGCCAACAATTCCGATCGCCTGCATCATGGCGCTGAGGTCGGTATCATTCCTCCAGTGGGAGGCGGTTAACCATGCCTCGACTCGTTGACGCCGAAATCGATACGAGTGCCCTTTTGCGTGCCGTTGTGCGTCCCGAATGTGGGGCGGCGATCCTGTTCGTGGGGACCACGCGTCAATTCACCGACGGATACGAAACGGCGAGTCTGGATTATGAGGCGTACCACGATATGGCGTTGGCCGAGATGGCTCGATTGGAACAAGAGGCCTGCGATCGATTTGAAATTGCCCAATGCTTGATCGAGCACCGTTTAGGAAACGTCCCGATAGGCGAAACGAGCGTGGCGGTCGCGGTAAGCAGTCCGCATCGGAAGGCGGCTTTCGCGGCAGCCGAATGGGTGATGGATCAACTAAAGGCTCGTGTCCCAATTTGGAAAAAAGACAGGTCGCCGACGGGCGAACGATGGGTTCCGAATTCCAAACCCGAAAATGAAAGTGACAAACTCAATGCTCGTTGATTCCTTCGGTCGCAAACATGAAAGCCTGCGGATCAGCGTCACCGATCGCTGTAACATCCGCTGCTTTTATTGCATGCCGAATGAAAATATTCAGTTCTTGCCGCGGGAACAGATTTTGACCTTTGAAGAAATCAGTCGCGTGGTCGACGTGGCAATCGAGTTGGGGATCAACAAAATTCGCTTGACAGGTGGTGAGCCACTGGTGCGACAGGGACTGCCGGATTTGATCCGCACACTTGCCAACAAACCGGGCATTCAAGATATCGCGCTCACGACGAATGGTCTGCTCTTGCCTAAACTCAGTCAGGATTTGTTTTCGGCAGGCCTACAACGACTCAACATAAGTCTCGACACGCTACGCGAGCATATCTTTCAGGCGATTTCACGGCGCGAAGGGCTGCAAAGAGTATTGGAGGGAATCGCGGCGGCAAAATCTGCTGGATTCTCCAATATCCGGATCAACACCGTTTCAATTCCTGCCCTGAACGAAGAAGACATTATTCCGTTGGCAACCTTTTGCCGGGATCACGATTTGCATTTGCGTTTCATCGAATTCATGCCGCTCGACGCCGAGCAGAACTGGAACACCGCCAGTGTGCTAACGGGAAACAAGGTGCGTGAACGAATCGAAGAATTTTTCGGACCCTTACAAAGTGATGACTCGCAGAACGCTGCCCAGCCCGCTCGCGACTATGCCTACAGCGACGGTCGACAACGCGTGGGCTTCATCAACTCCGTTACCGAGCCGTTTTGTGGAAGTTGCGATCGATTGCGTTTAACTGCCGAGGGATGCCTGCGAAATTGCCTGTTTGGCCTTGATGAGTGGGACCTGCGCACAATCTTGAGAGGCAATGGAACAGACGAGCAATTGCAGGATTTGTTTCGCGAATGTGTTTCGAAGAAGAAGGCGGGACACGGCAGCGACGATCCAACCTTTACCCGCCCGACGCGCGCGATGTATCAAATCGGCGGCTAGTCTCGCCGGGCTTGAATGTTGGCGAAAATAGTGGACACTTTAGCCACCGATTTCAGCGGATCTTGATCGCACGGAGCCGCATTCGCACCAATCACTTTCGGGCAAAAAATACGCCATGGGCATAAGTGACAACCAACCTTGGTACAAAGACGGACTCCGCTTCAAATGCACAGAATGCGGCAATTGCTGCACTGGATTCTCTGGGTACGTATGGGTCAACAAAGAGGAAATGACCGCGTTGGCAGAATTGCTGGATCTGGACCTTGATGAGTTTGAGCGGTTGTACACGCGAAAAATTGGAATTCGTTACAGCCTCAAAGAATTTCCGAATGGCTCGTGCGTTTTCTTTGATGAAGAGAAGCGGAACTGTAGTGTCTACCCTGCCCGCCCCCGCCAGTGTCGAACTTGGCCCTTTTGGAATTCAAATTTGCTGAACGAAGAGCGTTGGCAGCAAACGTGTGAGTCCTGTCCCGGTGCGGGAAAAGGCAAGCTCTATCAACTAGACGAAGTCAACGAGCGCCGCAACGAGTTCAGGATCTAGCATTCTTTGAGGAGCTTTGGTTGTTTGCTTCAGGCGAACTCGCC
>JBEBGH010000535.1:0-2671 GCA_040081565.1 Pirellulaceae bacterium | reverse complement strand
ATGTTGAAGCAATCTCCGTTCAGCTTGGCAACCGGAAAATGAATGAGCCGGTCAAATGCAATTTGCGCATACGAAATCATTCGTCGGATAATCGCACAATAGTCGGCATTAGCAAATCCTGCAGTTGCGTGATCCCAGACGGTGTCGTTCACAAACTAGTGCCGCAAAAAGGAGAAATCGATATCGCAGTGACTATAAAACCAAAAAAAGCTGGGAAGTTTCATCATCGAATTTTGTTCTATTTGGATTCCCCGCAGCAGTACGTAGCTGCTGCCGATTTGTTTGCTCAGTTTGAGGAGAAATGAAATGAAAGACTTTTTAGATTCCTTTGCGCGAACGGTTTTCGTTGGATTCGCCGTCGCATTTTTTGCGATTGGAGTCCAGCAGTTATACGCCGATGACCCGGGAATCGAAGTAGATCCCAATTGCAGGAGGCCAACTATCTTTTCGGCTTGTACAGAAGTTGGCACTTGTCATCCTGCACCCGAGTGCAAACCTTGGCTGGTATTCGGCTGTAAGTGTCAATAGAAAAACGAAATCCGGAGCCTATGGACTCGATGTTGGTAACGATTTTTGAAATAACACCTACCAACAAAGGATTAAGGCTCCATTTCTTCGATTTGTTGGGATTTGCAACTGATCAACAAAAGTTCATTTACCAAATTCCGAGCACATCAAGACGAAATTGCCAGTAAAGTCGTGAACAATAAGACTGCGCGGCAGAAGAACATACAGAGATGAACGCAATCCAGGCATTTTGGGTGATTTTGCAACATGAATAGTCGCGCACAACTCCGCCGTTTTGAAACCGCAACAATACTTATCGGCTGCTTGATCATTTGTTCGTGCGGCCGGAATGATGGTGGAACGCCGCAATCATTTGTGAACAAACAAAAGGCGGTTTTTCGTGGAATTTTGCCTTCACAGGTCTGGTATCGTCACCAAAATTTCTATGCGCAAGATGGCAAGATTGATTTGCAAAAACCTGTGAGTTATCAAGTTGGCAGGATTGTTTTTCACGGAGATTATGCCCGATTAGAAGTGAAAAACGAAAAACCAGGCGACGCGTTAGCTAACAATCATAGCGTTTGGTCAAATAAATCGTTTGGTGATGACAAATTGGGCATAATTATCTGCAATCCAGAATACACTGCGTTTTTGAATTTCGAGGAAAAGTCTAAACGAGTGTCAATTGATAAAATCACTTCGCCGGACAACGAAAATTTTTTCGCTTACCCATTGCAATCGTTCGGATCGCCTTTTAAGTCATTGCCAATATGGAATCTCGTGCTTGGGGGAGATGCAGTAATAAACAAATTATCTGTATCATCTAGCAATTCCGACAATGTTGTTTTGAATGGTACGATCAAATATATGGAGTTTAATAAGACGTATGATTTAGAATATGTCTATGAAAACAATCGATGCGTCTTGCAGAAGTTGTCGGGACTTCCTGGTGAGGAAATCATTACAACATTTACCTACAATGAAAATAATCATTGGATTCCGGCGGCGATCAAAATCCGCGCGCGCGAGTCAAGTATGGAATCAATCCAATTGGTGGATATAGACGTTCAGCAACTAGACAAATTTGACGAAACGAAAGCATATCTCACTAGCTTTGGGCTTATTGAACCAGAGGAGTTTGTAAAGTCAAAACGGTCGAATTTTATGTGGCAAACGATTCTGATCCTATCTTGTATCGTTGGTTTATTGGCTTGGTTTTTTACCAAAGGCATGCGTCCAAATCAATCAACAAGCCGCAGGAGTGCTTTCACGCTCATCGAACTCCTTGTGGTCGTCGCCATCATTGGCATCCTCGTTGGCATCACTCTGCCGGCCGTCCAGATGGTGAGGGAAGCGGCGAGGCGAACGCAATGTACGAACAACCTCAAGCAGATCGGGACAGCGCTCCACAACTTCGAATCGTCGCGGCAGAAGTTGCCGGCGGGGATTACCACTTATCTTGGTCAGCCTTTTGGGTCGATGACTTGGCTCACGCAGATTCTGCCTCAAATCGATCTGCAGAATTCTTGGGATCAGGCGATGGGGGACTATGCGGCCGACCCAATCCCGTTTCTGTCGCATCTCGGGATGCGAACGGTGATCAATACTTACCAATGTCCCAGCGATCCCGAAAGCGGGAAGCAGTCGTATACGCATGAAAGCCGCTTGGTAACGACGACCAACTATCTGGGCGTCAACGGGACCGATTACAAAAAACGGGATGGCGTGTTCTATTTGAATTCAGCGACGAAGTTCCGAGACATTCTGGACGGTCAATCCAATACTTTGATGGTAGGCGAACGACCACCAAGCCCTGATTTCTGGTACGGCTGGTGGTATGCAGGTTACGGTCAAACAGGAAGTGGCTCTCCTGACATGCTGTTGGGTGTTCGCGAAGTTCTCGACCCGCCTTCACCTGGAGTCACCAATTATCTCGAATCCTGCCCGCCTGGTCCGTATCAATTCACCAAGGGAAAACACGGCCAGCAATGCGATACGCTGCACTATTGGAGCTACCATCCAGGTGGAGGAAATTTCGTTCTCTGCGACGGCAGCGTCCGCTTCATCCCCTACACCGCCGACGACGTGATGCCCCAACTCGCCACCCGTAGCGGCAAAGAAGTTTTTCCATCGCCCTTTGAATGAGCCTTATGCAACGTCAAGT
>JBEBGH010000534.1:0-2680 GCA_040081565.1 Pirellulaceae bacterium | reverse complement strand
AATCAATGGCAGCCGCTGTCGAATTCGGCAGGCGTTCGATTCGTGACGCAGTCGGCAAAACCGCTTCAGCTCTTGATCGCGAGATTCCTATCATTTCAAGATCGTCGGCCGACGCAGGCAATAGCCGCGCGCCGGGTCGGAGTTTTTCATGCATAACTGCAACTTGCGAATCATCGACATGATCAAAGCCAAGGAAATGGCCCAACTCATGGCCAATTACCGAAAGCAGGTCGACTCCGCGAACATTGGTACCGGCAACGAACTCCAAATCGGAATTTGGTGTTGAGTCGATATACCAACCACGTCGTGCCGCATTTCGATCGATCCAAATCGTGTTGCCAGCGGCCCGTCCAAGTGCGCGGCCCGGCAGGTCAGTCGTCTTGATGCTGACGTCGAGGTTCTGCACGTCGGCAGCAGCTACCAATCCGGAAGCAATCCAACGCGTCTTGGCTTCCGCGAATAGGGCGGCCAACCTGTCATCCGTGACAACGTTTCTGGCCGATTCGTTTGAACCAACAGGACCAGCCACCATCATGAAGGAAGAATCATCATTCTTGATCGTCCCTACCCCTCGTGTCTTTCGAAAGGTCCCGTTTACCGCATCGGAGAGATTCACATAAAATGTCTCATTCGGCTCGATCGTAGTATCGCCATTGACCGTTACTCGGATCACGCCCTGCGATCGTCCGATGGGAATCGTCAACAATCCAGAATTTGCCACATAGTCCACACCCGCCATTGCCGATCGATCGGACGTTGCGAAGTTCATCGAGACCGGCTGGACAGCAGGGGCGGATAGCGTAACGCGGAACGCAAAGGTCTTGGTGCCTAAGTTACCCTCCAAAGTCGAAACATTGGCGATGGAAATCGTCGGCAAATCGTCATTGGTGATCGTCCCAACCGCTTGCGCATCACCCAGTAACGCCGCCACCGGTCCGCTCAAATCAACGTAAAACTGCTCGTCATTTTCGACCAGATTGTCTCCGCGGATCGTCACAAATACAGCGTGCGATGTTGCACCGGGGGCAAAAGTCAATACTCCAGAAGCGCTGTCGTAATCTGACGTGCTGACCGCGGTGCCATCCGCGGTTGCAAAGTTAACCGTGATCGTTTGGGTCGAAGCTGCAGAAAGTGATAAAACAAATGTCGCCGTTGCGGTATTGGGACTGTTGCCTTCCACGATCGTCACATCATCAATGGCCACGGTCGGGAAACTTGGAGGAACAAACTCCAAAGCTGCGTCGACATCCAACCGCCCGCCGGTCACCGTAATGCCCGCCATGGAAGCGGTCGGGCGGACTGTCGAAAGGATCGCCGTGCGAATATCGGTCGCCGTCGCGCCCGGATATTTCGAGGCATAGAGCGCCACGGCTCCAGCCACATGCGGTGTGGCCATCGACGTCCCGCTGAAAGAACCGTAAACACTAACGGGCAACGTGGAATAAATATCAGAACCGGGTGCACCCAGGTCAACGGTTGTCGCACCATAGCTCGAAAACGAGGACTTCGTACCCGTATTTGTGATGGAAGCCACCGAAATCACGGCTTCATAACCCGCGCCAGCCAATGTTGAATAGTTGGCGGGATAAAACGGGGTTACTTCGTTGTTTGAATTGCTATTGCCGGCCGCCGCGACAAATAGGATTCCTTCATCTGCACCGCGCACAATCGCGTCGAGCAGCAATTGCGAAAATCCACCGCCGCCCCAGGAATTGTTGGTGGCAACAATGTTCAGCCCATGCCTTACTTTTAAATCGGTAAAGTAATCAACTGCTTTGATCGCATTCGCGAGGCTGCCGCTCCCTTGCAAGAACTTGCCGGAAATCATGGTCACCGACCAATTAACGCCCGCAACGCCTTGGCCATTCCCACCCTCACCACCAATCGTACCAGCCACATGGGTTCCATGGTCGTCCGTCGTGCCGTCATAGGTGGAATTATTGTTGTTGTAGAAATCCCATCCGGTCTTGTCGTCAATGTAGCCGTTGCCATCATTGTCAATTCCATCCACGAGATCGAAAGGGTTCGTCCACGAGTTGGCGTCCAAATCGGGATGGGTGTATTGAAATCCCTCGTCGATGATTCCAACGTAAACGCTGGCGGAGCCGGTGTAACCTTTGTTCCAAGCTTTTTCCGCCTGGCTGCCAAACTCATTTGTCGTACTGGCAGGTCCAACCGGAGTTGGCAAGTCATCACTGTACATGCCCCACAAGTCGCCGGCCGTGTAAATAGAATCGTCGCTGACTGACCCGGTTTGGTAAATCCAATTCGGCTCGGCGTACTTCACGTTTGGATTGTTCTTCAAATGCGCGAGCGCATCGTCAATGCTCATCCCTTGCGGAATGGTCAACCGCTCAACCACTCCTGCTCCGCGGTCTTGCATTGGAAAGGTGTGAATAGTCTCAGCCAATTCGGCTCCTACCAGACTTCGAATGCCCGACCGATTGTTGAAGTCAACCGCGGCATGGTACTGCACCAAGATTTCGTTGGCAATGAAATCAGCAGCGAGCATCGCACGCTGTTCAAGTTGCATAAACGAGAGGGTCTTTAAAGCACGCGTTGAACGAGTCCGACTTAGATTTCGACTTTTGGCCATATCGCATCCCTTTTTCTCAGCAAAATTCCGACCGAAAGAACTTAAAGACGCCACGTCCAATCAACCGTAATCTGCCATTTTCAA
>JBEBGH010000533.1:0-2681 GCA_040081565.1 Pirellulaceae bacterium | reverse complement strand
CGCGCTTTTATCGACATTGACCGATACGGATTACTTGAGTCAATCTCTCACGAATTGGGCGATGGCAGCGTCCGTGAGTTGAAGGTCTACACCAAAGGAAATATCGAGGACGCGGTTTCCGTAGAAATCTCCAACGTTCGCATTGCGGAAGTTGCCAATACGATTCGCCAGTCATTGAAAACTGAACTGGAATCCAACAAAGATGTGATCACGGATCCGGAATTCGTCGCCGAACGGATATTTGAATGGTTGCGCCCCAAATTGATGTCGACGCTGACGTGGGATCAGAACGCAACGGCTCGCGAGCGAAAGGCCGCGGCCAAGGCGGTAGAGCCCAAAATGAGAAATTTTGAAGTCGGCGATCAACTGCAAAATTTGTTTTCGGAACATAAGCATGTCGTGGGTGGGGGTGTTCCTCTTGGAATTTCGGACATCAATTTGCTGCGCGCGGAACATGCGGCATTTGTCGCCAGCGTTGCTTGGACTTCACGAGTCGCACGGGCGGCCTTGTTTTTTGGTTTGGCGATGATTTGTTTTGCGTTGTTTGCGCGCTATTTGTGGCAACGCCACCGCATGCTCCTGCTGAAATGGGGTCACTTTGCCACTCTGGTGACTGTTTTCTGTCTCACGATTTGTTTGATGTGGGTGTGCGCCCAAAGCGATGTTGAATCACGTTTGGAGATCGTACCGATCGTGCTCTTCTCGATGACCATCGCTATCGCCTATCAAATCGGATTGGCAATCATGATGAGCACGCTGGCCGTATTGCTGTTTACCATCGCCCGCGGTTTTGACTTGCCGGAATTTGTGATCCTTGGGTCGGCATCGTGTGCAGCGGGATTATTCTGCCAATCCATTCGCAGCCGCACCAAATCCGTGTATATCGGACTGTTCACGGCAGCGGTCGTTTTTCCGGTGTCAGTGGCCATCCAGTTCATCATGAACGCGGAATTCCATTCCGCTTACTTGGTCGATGCGATTTGGTACGCTGGAGGCGCGGGATTCGCAGGTTTGGTGCTGACGGCGCTCTTGCCGTTCCTGGAACGATGGTTTGACATTCAAACGGACATCAGTTTGCTTGAATTGAGCGATCCAAACCACCCGCTCTTGAAACAATTGGTTCAACGCGCACCAGGAACGTACAACCATAGTATCAATGTCGCCTCAATCGCCGAAACGGCGGCGGATGCGATTGGAGCCAACGGATTGATGTGCCGCGTTGGCGCCTATTTCCACGATATCGGCAAAATGCGTAAACCCGAGTACTTCGTCGAGAATCAGGGTGAAGGTTCGAACAAGCACGACGAACTGGAACCAACCATGAGCCGGTTGGTAATCGTGTCGCATGTCAAGGATGGAATGGAACTCGCGAAAAAATTCCATTTGCCGCGGCGGATTATCGATTTGATTGAGCAACACCATGGCACGACCATTGTTGCGTTCTTTTACCATCGCGCGGCACAGCAATCGATCGAACCGGAGCGGGTCGACGAGTCCAGCTTCCGCTATCCGGGTCCCAAACCTCAAACGCCCGAGGCGGCGGTACTGATGCTGGCCGACGCCGTCGAAGGCGCTTGTCGATCGCTGCGAGAACCTGGGCCTTCGCGAATTGAAAACACTGTGCGCGAAATTACCAAGGCCAAGTTGGACGATGGCCAGTTTGACCAATGTAACCTGACAATCCAACAATTGCGGACCATCCAAGCCAGTCTGACAAAATCCTTGAATGCCATGTATCATGGACGGATTCGGTATCCAGATCCGATCATGGCCCGCTGATGCGTACGTTTGAAATTGCAAACGAAACCGATTTCGAAACTGCCCTGGTGCCGTGGCAAGTCACGTTGGATAACGTCTTGGCGTACTTCCAGAAAGATTCTTGCGAAATCAGTTTGGCTCTCATCAGTGACGAACGGATGCACGAACTGAATCGGCAGTTTCTTCAACATGATTTTCCGACCGACGTCTTGACGTTTCCGGGAGATGCGGCTGATCCTCAGCAATTGAGTGGTGAAATCATTATCAGTGTGGATACGGCAAGACGGGTAGCGGAAGAACTGGGCGTTTCACGCGAGGGTGAATTACTTTTATACTTTATCCATGGGCTCCTCCACCTTCAAGGCTTCGATGACTTGACCGAGTCCGAAGCTCCACAAATGCGAAAGATGGAGAGGCATTTTTTGGAACAAGCGGGATATCGTTATAGCTTTGAAACAGAATTGGAATAACGACTTTAGTGATCCCAGACCATTTTTTTCTTGTAGCGATTGTTTCGATCCTGGCTTCAATGTTGTCAGCATCCGCAGCGCTGTCGTTGCACCGGCTGGCAGTCCATGAATTGGAGGAACTATGCGAAAGACGGAATCGCACGAGGTGGTTTGACATCATTATTGAAACTCGCGAATGGCTGACGGCCGGGGCCGAGACCATGCGGGTTTTGTTTACGGTTGTGGCGATTTCAGCCGCCGTCACTTGGTTGATGCGTTCGACCGAGATTGGTGAATGGGAGTTGGGACGCTGGTTCACCATGGTTCTGCTGCTCGCTCTCGCGGTTTTGGTTTTTAACAGTTGGATGCCGTTGGCCATTGCCGAGGTCGCGGGTGCGGCCTTCGTCTTCTATTCCTGGCGAATATTGTGGGTCGCATCGGTATTCGCCTGGCCAGCTATCGTCGCAAGTAATT
>JBEBGH010000532.1:0-2693 GCA_040081565.1 Pirellulaceae bacterium | reverse complement strand
GTACCAACGGTTGAGCCGCTGCACAAGCCAACTTCCTTTGGCTTGCCGGATGAGCATTTTTTCATTGGTCAGCAAATAACTGCACAACACAGGGGTCAACGTAACGGCAACCACCAACGAGGCGAACAACGCAACGATGAATGAAATCCCCAACGGCGCCAGCATCCGACCTTCCATGCCCGACAGGAAAAACAACGGAATAAATGCAGCGATAATAATAAGCGTGGCATTCAGGATAGATGCACGAATTTCCTTGGAGGCTTCATATACCACCACAAGGGAAGGCTTCTTTTCAGCGGGTGATCGTAGGGCGTTCTCTTTCAGACGTTTCAGTACGTTGTCCACGTCTATGATCGCGTCATCTACAAGTGCGCCGATGGCGATGGCCATACCGCCGAGGCTCATGGTATTGATAGTTAAGCCAAGCCATTTCAAGACCAAAATCGCCACTAATAACGACAGCGGAATCGCCAACAACGAAATAATAGTAGTGCGGTAGTTCATCAAAAACAGGAACAATACCGCCACTACGAAAAACGAACCTTCGAGCAGCGAACGATTTACATTATTGACGGATGCCTGTATAAAGTCGCTTTGCCGGAAAATATCGGAGCGGACATGGACATGAGCGGGCAGATTTTTCTGAATGTCAGCCAATGCCGCGTCCAAACGTTTGGTCAGTTCCAACGTATTGGTGTTAGGCTGTTTTGACACTGTAAGAATAACTGCCGGGTTGCCACTCAACGCGCCGTCGCCTATTTTGGGCGAGGCTGCAATTTTCAGTTCAGCCACATCGCTGATTTTCACAGGAAGCTCACCAACGGTTTTGACAACTACGTTGCCCAATTCCTCTAAATTGCCGGTGCGTACCATGCCGCGCACGATGTATTCGTTGCCGTGGTCATTGATAAAACCTCCAGACGCATTTTGATTGGACGATTCACAGGCTTGAAGCAATTCATTAAGTGTCACGCCAAAATGTTTCATCTTGACGGGATCAGCAAGCACTTGGTATTGTTTGTATTCTCCACCTATGACGACAACGTTGGCCACACCAGCCGTAGAAAGAAGGCGCGGACGGATGTTCCAATCGGCCACGGTGCGCGTTTCCATAAAATCGCTGCTGTCGGAAGTAACTGCGATAAGCATGATTTCACCCATAATGGAAGCTTGCGGGGCGAGTGTCGGGTTGCCGACTCCTGCGGGCAGACCTGCCGAAATTGCAGAAAGTTTTTCGGCCACGATTTGGCGTGCCTGGAAAATATCTGTACCCCACTCGAACTCGATCCATACAATGCTGATACCAGCTGACGAAGAAGAGCGTACACGGCGCACGTCTGTCGCACCGTTGAGCGCAGATTCGATAGGAAATGAGACGAGTTTTTCCACTTCTTCCGGGGCCATGCCGTGCGATTCGGTCAACACTACTACTGTCGGAGCGGTGAGGTCGGGGAATACATCTACATCCATGCGGGAGGCGGTGTAACTGCCCCAAAAGAGAAGTAATATGGCCGCTGCTACAATCATCAACCGATTGTGCAGGGCGTATTGAATTATGTTGTTCAACATTTTTCTGCTATTTAGGTGATGATTTAGTGTTCGTGACCATGCGCTGGAAGTGTACCTGCGGCTGTACTTAGTTTGATGTTGTACGCACCTTTGGTCACTACCCGCTCACCCTCGACTACACCGGAAAGCACTTGCACGTTTTGACCGTCACTACCACCAATTTTGAGTTCGCGTTTTTGGAAGGATTCGCCTTCTGTCTGGACATAACAGAAGTAACTGTTCTGCTCTTCCATCACCGCCGAAGCCGGGATCACCAGTGCCGCCGACTGTGCATTAGTTTTCAAAAACACTTCGATAAATGCCCCTGGAATTATGCCCTCCTTATTGTCCACCTCGAAAAAAACGGGGATGAACAGCGTGTTTTCCGCCGATTTTCCAATAGAAACCAAGCGGCCATTTAGTTCGGCGAGAGAATAAACTTTGCCATTTCCCGTCCGGAAATTCGCTGATGTGATACCATTGATTTTTGAAAAAACCGTTTGTGATACCTCGGCTTTTACCACCAATTTTTTGCTTTTGGAAATCAGTGCCAACGGTGCACCCGTCTCAACAAACTGTCCGTCAGTAACCAGCAGCGATTTGACAAAACCGGCACGGTTGGTGCGAATGGTTTGACCGCCCTGTCCGTAATTACCCGACAGTGAAGCCACCAGTGATTGGGCATTTTCGTAGATATTTTTGGCTTGTAGAAAATCCCTTTCCACCAGAAGCCGGTCGTTGTAAAGTTTTTGACTGCGCTCGAAATCGGCTTTGGCTTTCGCCAGATTGTTTCGCGCTTCCTGGATTTGCAGGGGTGCGTTGCGGTCGGTCAATCCCTGACTCGATACGGTGAACAGCACTGCGCCAGCCCCAACGGATGAACCCTCAAACAATCCCGATTTGTTGATGCGGACAATACCCGCTGTTTTTGCCGATACTGTTTCCTCATCGCCGGGCGCGGTAATGACCACGCCCGAAGTTTTCACCACATTGGCGAATGCAGCACGTTGGACTGGTTGGTTGGCAAAGTCAATTTTCCAGGCTTGCTCTTTCAGGTAAGTGATGTCGTTACCGCCGCCGGATTCGGGTTCCTGTTGGGCGATAGCGGTTTTTTCATCGGCAAAAACGGTCACGCTATCTAGTAC
>JBEBGH010000009.1:0-35918 GCA_040081565.1 Pirellulaceae bacterium | reverse complement strand
CCACGATCAGCGACTTGGAAAGTTTATCCGAACTTACTTTTGCGTTCGGCAGCAATGCCGAAAGAGCCTCCGTCGCAACTGTTACATCGGCTCGCGTCAGGCGGTAAGCCTGGGCTGTCTTGCCGGCGGTTAGTACACTGCGGAATTCGCCCATCAACTTGTCGATCATCACATGGACTTGGGGTCGAGCGGTAATCACCAAGCTGTTGGTGGCCGGATCAGTGGCAACCACTGCGCCCGGAGCGAGCTGGGACATCAGTGCCTGCCAGTCTTTGCCAGGCATGCCGTTGGCAGGATAAACCTTCGACACTGGCATTTGGGTAACGCTGTCAAGTTCCTTGACTGTTTCCGCGATCAAACGATGCTGGTCCGCTGTGCCTGTCACCGCAAGTGAACGGGATGCCAAATCGACCGCGAAGGTCGCCCCCGGCAACAAGCGTTGCAGAACGGTTGAGGCAGCGGTCGGGTCGGCGCGTTCCAGCGCATAAACTTGCGAACTCAATTTGCGCGCCGGATCCAAGGTCCATTGCTCGATGGTTGTTTTGATCGTTGCCTGCTCGTCGGTCGTAGCCAGCACGAGAATCGACTTGCCTGTCGCCTCTGCCACAAACGCTCCGCTAGGCACCAGACTCTTCAGTGCTACAGCAAGAGCCGCCGCGTCACCGCTGGGAATCGGATAAACTTGCGATACCGCAGCGTTTGGCGCGTTGCGGTCAATCTGATCAATCGTCATGGCCGCTGTCGCCTGGTCCTTTTCATCGGCTACCACGATCAGCGACTTGGAAAGTTTATCCGAACTTACTTTTGCGTTCGGCAGCAATGCCGAAAGAGCCTCCGTCGCAACTGTTACATCGGCTCGCGTCAAGCGGTAAGCCTGGGCTGTCTTGCCCGCAGTAAGTACACTGCGGAATTCGCCCATCAAGTTGTCGATCATTACATGGACTTGGGGTCGAGCGGTAATCACCAAGCTGTTGGTGGCCGGATCGGTTGCAACCACCGCGCCCGGTGCGAGCTGAGACATCAGTGCTTGCCAGTCTTTGCCGGGCATACCGTTAGCAGGATAAACCTTTGACACCGGCATTTGGGTAACGCTGTCAAGTTCCTTTACTGTTTCCGCGATCAAACGATGTTGTTCAGCCGTGCCCGTCACCGCAAGTGAACGGGATGCCAAGTCGACTGCGAAGGTCGCCCCCGGCAACAGGCGTTGCAGAACGGTTGAGGCAGCGGTCGGGTCGGCGCGTTCCAGCGCATAAACTTGTGAACTCAATTTGCGAGCCGGATCCAAGGTCCATTGCTCGATGGTTGTTTTGATGGTTGCCTGCTCGTCGTTTGTAGCCAGCACGAGAATCGACTTGCCCGTCGCCTCGGCGACAAACGCTCCGCTTGGCACGAGACTCTTCAGAGCGACTGCGAGAGCCGCCGCATCACCGCTGGGAATCGGATAGACCTGCGATACCGCCGCATTCGGAGCATTACGATCGATTTGATCCAAGGCTTGGGCAACCACGGCATGGTCGGTTTCGGATGCGACCACCAATAGACTCTTGGTCGTCGTGTCGGCACTCACTTTGCTGTTGGGAACCAGGGCGGTGATGGCTTGCGACGCAACTGTGAGGTCGGCGCGAGAAACTCGATAGGCGTGAATCGTTTTTTCGCCAGTCATCTCATTCTTGAATTCATCCATCAACCGGGCAATTTGCTCATGCACCAATCGACGGGCAGTGACGACCATGGTGCCCGATCCTGCGTCAACAGCGGTGGTCGCCGTCGGCGCTACTTGGGCGATCAAGGCCTGCCAATCTTTAGCAACCAGTTTCTGCATCGGATAGATCTTGGCGAGCGGACGGTCGAGCCGCGGTAATTGTTGTTGCAAAGTGGCGATCGAATCGGCCAGTTGAGCGTGCACTTCGGCCTCGGCGGTAATCACCAGCGAATTTGATTCCGTGTCAGGCTTGATCGTTGCCCGCTCGGTAAGTTTTTTGGGCAACGAATCAATCAGCAACGTCAACGAAGTATCTGGTACTGGATAAGTCGCAACCTGTTGGGCAGGGCGCTCGACCACTGCTTTTTGCAAGTCATCCAGGATTTTGGTTACTTGTTGATGCTCCTCTTCTGAAGCCAGAATCGTCAGTGCCTTGTCGTTGGCCAGTTCAATAAAGGTCAAGGTCGTCAATTGGGCTTGGATCGCAGCGCGGGCTTGGGCCAAAGAAACCTTTTGCACTTCGTACGACTGGAAGCTTTTGGCAACGGTCACGATTTGTCGTTCGGCTTCCTCGATCATCTCTTTCAGACGCGAGTGTTCCGCGTCGGTAGCCCAGACGGCGAAACTGTTCGGATCGGTACCCAGCATTTTCAATGTGGGTAGCGCTGCCACGATGATCGGGCGCACTTGAGCCGCCAGTTCTCGCCGGAGTTGATAAGTCCGCAAGACGAGGTTGCGTGTATCGGGCATATCGGTTTCCAACAATGAAATCAATTCGCCGATTCGTTTGTGGTCCTTGGCATTCGCGAGTGCGATCAGTTGTGTTGTGGCAGCACCTGGAACCAACTTGGCTTGCGGGACGAGAGGTTGCAAGGCTGAGATCGCTGAATCCCTTCCCGAGCGATCGACTCGGTAAACGGAAACGGTGAGCGGGCCCTCGCTTTGAACCATTGTGCCGAGCTGCTCCAAGGTCTTGCGAATCAGTTTGTGTTGATCGCCGCGCGCGAGAACCGTTACCGTGGAGGCCGTGGATTGTGGAACCGCGATTGCATCGGGAAACATCTTGGTCAGCAGGGCCGCCGCAATTTGCGTGTCCAGATTTCCCGTGGGATAGATTTCGACTGCCAGACTCTTGGGATCGTCTGGAATATTGATTTGTGAGACTGCTGATTTCAGCTTCTCATGATCCGCCGCGCGGCCCCAGGCAATCAACAGCCCTTGCTCGTCGCTGGCCGTCAATTGCATGCGAGGCAAAAATTTTTGTAGCATCGGTATTACCGAGGTGGCCTTGGTGACTTGCAGGCGATAGGACTGCAGGATGGAACGATTATCGCCGGCTGCTTGCGGGTTTTTGGAAAGCTCCTGCAATGATTTCTCGATTTCCTGATGGGTGGTCGCGGAAGCCCAAATCAGAAGTCGTTGCCCGGCGACATCGGGAACCACTTTGGCGCTCTTGAAAACCGCTTGAACAAACTCCGACATTTGCGCAGGATCAGCTTCACCGGTCGAATAAGCGACGACGACGAAAGGCTCTGCCCCGGCGACGGGTTGCGAAAGTTGGTCAACGATTTGGCGAATCAATTCGTGCTCGACATCGGTTGCCATCACTGCCAATTCGCCCGGTCGTTGCTCGTCCAGAATTTTCACTTGCGCGAGTTCTTTCGCTGACGCGGCGACAACTGCGTTCAAGCGGGGCCGCAAGTCCGGGTTGAGAGCATAGACGCCCAAACGAGGCTTGGCCGGCAATTGCTTCGTCGCCAGTTTCTCGATCGTTTCGCGAACCGTCGCGTGGTCACGAGCTTTGGCCAAGACGGTGACGCGGCGGTTGACCGCGTCAACAGTCATCTTCGCATCAGGCGCGAGGGGTTGGATGAGCGTAATGGCCTGAGCTGGATCGATGTCCCGCAAGTCAAAAACTTCGTAGCTCGGTTTTTCGGCGGCTGGCATTTCGGCCCGTAATCGTTCGAGCGACTGTTTGACCAGTTGCTGATCTTCTTCGGCAGCCCAGATGACGACCTTGTCTTTGGCTGTATTGAGCGAAACATTGATTGCGGGATGAAGCTGCTTCAACATCGTCAGCAACGAATCGGGGCCTTCGACATTCGCATCCAGCGAGATCAGACTGAAAGACGAGGTTGGATCGGGCTCGCTTTTGATTTGCTCGACGATCCCGGCCACGAATTCATGTTGCTGCGGCGTTCCCCAGACCGTCAGATTAGTTGACGTCGGTTCGGAAACAATCTTGATCGTGGCAAGCTCGGTTGTCAGGGTTTGGCTTAGAGCTTGGAATTTTGCTTTTTGGGCGGCCGAAAGTTTATAGGTCACCAGCCGATTTGAAGAAGTAACGGTTTGGGTTGCCTGATATTGCTGAATCAATGGTTCCAACGTTGCCAAATCGCCAGCGGAAGCAATCACAAACAACGAGTTGGCTGTCGCATCGACTTGAATTTTCGCGCGAGGGACCAGGGACTGAAGGACCGTCATGAATTCGGTCGGGGGAGTTTTGGTAACCGGAAACGACTTCAGCACCAACGCGTCGCTGGCCGTCGTGCCGCCGTCGAGCTGTTCGACCAACTGGCGAATCAACGCCAATTCAGCGGACGCGGCGCGGATCACCACCGATGAAGTGGCGGCGTCTACGGTCACTGAAGCTCGCGGAGAAACGGCAAGTGCCATTTGAGAAACAGTCGCGGGGTTGGCCCGTTTCAAGCGAAACACTTCGACTTCGCTGGTGGATTCCAGCGAGCTGACCACCTGCAATTTTTGCAACGTTGTCTGAACCTGCTGTTGCTGGGACTCGGTCGCGAAGACGAGCAGACGGTTGGCCGCCGCATCGAAAGCCAACTTGGCCTGCGGCGTTACCAGCTGAACTTGTTCTTGAAGTTGCTTGCTGTCAACAGTACCGGTCAAGTTATAGATTTGGAGTTTGGGAATCGTTCCGTCAGGTGTCGATGAAGAAGTAAGTTGTTCCAGATATGACTTCACAACCGCAAGTTGCGTCGGCGGGCCAAAGGCCACGACCTTTCCGGAGGCGACGTCGCATGTCACGACTGTCGCTGGAGCGATTAACTTTAACGCTTCGGTCGTCGCCTTCGGGTCGAGTTGGCCGAGACTATAGGTTTCCAAAACCGGCGGCTCGGCGGGAGCTGGCTTGGGTGGTACTGCCTCAGGTGCTACCTCGGGAATCGATTGGATCAACAAGTTGATCGCCCGGATCTTGCCAACCGTTTCGGTAACCAGAAGCTGTTTCGAGTTCGGCAGACTGGCGACTTTGCCGTAGCTGCCGAGCAACGGTTTAATTTCCGCTTGCACAACATCCAAGGGTTTGCCACCTAGCGAAAACATCACACTCACAAGCTCGAAGGTGCCGCGTTTATCGAGTTCATCGAGAGTGACTCGCGGCAGGATTTCATCGGGCACACCGTCCTTGATTTCCACGAGGATCAACAGCTTATCGCGGCGAACCAATGTGTAGCCTTTGGTGAGGAGAATACTGTTGAGCAAATCAATCGCTTGAGCCGGCGTGTATTCGCGGTTGTCCGTGTAGTTAAACGGGCCCGTAGGGGGCTCGCTCATGACCAAGGACAGGTCGGCTTGTTTCGCGAACCAGCGGAGCACATCCTCCCATTTCGGACTGCCGAAATTGAATTTGAGTTTTCGGAGTTCCGGTAACTGGTCGATCCGTTGGACTTGTTCGGCGTTGAGGAGAGCCTTGATCTGCTGGTTGTAGCCTGCGGCGACAGCGGCTCGTTCAGGTTCGGGAGTCGCTGCGATCTTGGCGGCCATTTCAGCGATCAGACGGTTGATTTCCGTCCGCTGGACATCGGTCAATTCCAGAAATTCTGCGATATCGGGATGGGCCAAGCGGGCGAAGTCAAAATCTTGTGGCGTATTTTGGGCTTTTGCGGGGGCGATACTCCCGAACAACAAGAGGATCGCGATTCCCAAAATCTGAATGCACCGTGCCATTAATTTTTACCATCGAACAGAAAATCGAAGCCATAAATTGAGCCTCCATTTTACTCGGAATGCGAATAAATCGGCACCAAAAAACCTAAGGGGGGGTATCGTGCCCTTACTCTCAGGTGGCCGCGGTACTCCAGCGAACCACGAGAAAAACGATCATTTGCGGCTGATGAATGGGCTGCCGCGAAGATAGAACCGCAGTTTCCGCCGCGCCCATTCCGCCGCGTAATCAACACCGACTCGCGGAGCACGAACGATTCGGCTTGTCGGTGCGAGAACCTGCTCCAGAAAAAGTTCATCACTGGTTACCAAATCGCGTTGATCATGCGACCGATCGATTTCGAGCGCCGCCGCGACTTTGCCTGGACCATTACACAGGTCAATCACATTTCGTGCCGCTGGCCGGTTAGTCTGCATTCGCTCGAGACCCTCCGTGGGCTCGATTGCTCGAATCAAAACGGCGGTGGGAACGTCGGTCGAATCGGTCACCACATTGAACAAATGATGAATGCCGTAATTGAGATAGACATAAGCAGTGCCCCCATCGGCATACATTGTTTCTGTGCGTTTCGTCCTTCGGCCACCAAATGAATGGGCAGCCTTATCGATGACACCGAGGTAGGCTTCCGTTTCAACGATCAATCCCGAAAGGCGCTTTCCCTCGACTTGTCGGACGAGACGTTGCCCTAACAATTGTTGAGCGACGGTTTGGGGATCGCGGCGGAAGAACTCGCGGGGAATTCGTTTCTGTTTGCTCAAGGGAATTTTCCATTGAATCTCGATACTCATCGCACATCGCCGATTTTGAAATGGGGGTTCTCGATCAAGCCAAACACATTGCCAAACGGATCGTAAACCGAAGCGACTTGAATTCCGCCGCCAACATTCTTGATCGCGTCGTGAATCTCTGCTCCCAATTTCAAGATCCTGTCCAATTCGACTTCAATGTTGTCGACACCCCAAAACACGTTCGAGCCAACCTTCCCCGGTTCCGCGTCAGGGACCAAACCCAATTCAAAACCGCCCACGGAAAACCCGACATAAAAAGACTCGTCGAAATACGGGTCGATTTGAAGCACGCTGCGATACCAATCTTTGCCTTGGGCCAAATTGGGGGCAGGGTAGACAACTGTTCGCAGGCCTTGGATCATGGAGAACTCCTTTGCAATTTGTTTTTTGGTGTTTGAGTTTAACACTTTCGTTGGTGTCCGACACACGGTGGAGTTGGGCCAGCGTTTGCTTGCTTGACGGTCGAGGCTTCACCTAACATACTGTCAGAGGTTTTTGGCAAAGTCTTTTTTACTCGACAGGGCGACTGAACTTCGATGCCAAATCTGATTGGATATGCCTATCAAACCGGCACCATCGAATTTGACCGCAAGGACAATCCGTGGGCCTTCCGTCGACTCGATGACGAATTGAAACACGGACAGGAGAATCGGATTCGTTTTGATCCGCAAGTTGCTCCGGTGTTGATTCACCCCTCACCGAACGCGAAGGCGGATTCGTTGCCTTGGCTGGCCGCCGCCCAAGAAGTCATCCAGTCCGCCTCTATCGTATATCTTCAGCGAGCCGAAACTACACTGAGATTTCGCCTGGCGATTCATAAGCTCTCGCCCGAGAAGAATCTGATTACAATCGGCTCCCACGCCGAACTTCAGCACTTTGCCGCCGAGCGATTGAACAAAGTGCAAAGCTTGTATGCGTTGCGACATGATGGATTCCAATTTGATATCGAAAAGGTTGTTGTTCGTGATCGGGACCTGACGCAATCCTTCGGCAACCTCGAACTAAGTTGCCGGATTCGTCCTAGAACGGCCGACGGTGTGGCTTGCCTGGGCTTCGATGCAACCGGGACGAATTCACACGCCGCGTTAACTCAATGGCGGTCAACGGTTGACAATGGACAAATCGGAAAACTCTCGTTGGTCGAAGAACGTATTAAGATGGTTGTTACGAACTACCTGCATCCGTTGACCCTCTGCGAAGAATATCATCCGGACACAAAGTGCCGCTGGTTTCTGTTTTCACCGGCGCTGGTGCATTCCTGGTTGGACCGGGCTCGAAAAAAGAAGCATGCCTAGACCTGCGGCCTTTAATCAAGTGCTTATCCGTCGTTTTTAATCAGGCTTTGCCGTGGAAGATTCTACGAAACCGGGACGAACCCATGATCTGATTCGTCGTCCCCACCAAATTGCCGCCACAGCCTTCGTTGCCGACAATGCCACGGTATTAGGCGATGTGACGATTGGAGCCGAATCCAGCATTTGGTTTGGAACCGTGATTCGCGGCGACGTCGAGCGAATCTCGATCGGCGCTCAAACAAATATCCAAGATCTCTGTTTGCTGCACGCGGACCCC
Source organism: Pirellulaceae bacterium (assembly GCA_040081565.1). GTDB lineage: Bacteria > Planctomycetota > Planctomycetia > Pirellulales > Pirellulaceae > BJ22. The sequence continues at coordinate 27,889 of JBEBGH010000009.1, read as the reverse complement.
GGCTATCCCTGCGTGATTGGTGATCGCGTGACCGTCGGCCATGGGGCAATCGTTCACGGAGCCACCGTGGAGGACGAAGCCCTGGTTGGAATTCGTGCGGTGGTGCTTAATGGTGCTCGCATCGGACGCGGAAGCATTGTGGGTGCCGGTGCACTGGTTCCAGAAAATTTCGAAGTGCCGCCCAATACGTTATTCGTCGGTGTGCCAGCAAGGTTCGTCCGGGCGACAACTCCTGCCGACCAGCAACGGGCAAAACACGCCTGGGAGAACTACGTCGCCGCAGCAAAAACGCTTCGGTAGTCCGACAATCCGGTTTCGGAAAACCAAATCTTTCGTTTGGTGTGTGGATGTGGACCCGTGGTTGGCAGTTATTCCACTGGAAGAAATGCCCGCCCATTCTGGTTCGCCGGTAGAATAGCAGCAGCGCGATGCGAGTTTCCGGTAGTCGAAGAATATTCAAGGAGTTATCAATGAACCAATACTTGAAACTGACGGTAGCGTTTTCGATGATGGCTTTTTGCGCCCCAATTGCCGACGTCGCGGCGCCGAAACAAGCATACGCGATTCAAACCGTCTCCGATCAGGATGATTCTGGTTCAAGGGCGCTGGACGCGAAGCTGTACTCCGGACTGAATGGATACTCGCGACCGGTGACCTGTGGTTCCAGGGAAGTGCAAAAATGGTTCGACCAGGGCATTCAGCTTCTCTACGGTTTCAATCATGACGAAGCGATCCGTTCGTTCGAAAAAGCGGCCGCGCTCGACCCCGGCTGTGCGATGGCTTGGTGGGGAGTGGCCTGTGCCCGCGGCATTCACATCAACAATCCGTTGATGTCCGAGGAACAGTCGCTTCGCGCCCGCGAGGCGGCCGACAAAGCTTTGGCGGCGCTGGACAACGAAACTCCGGTCGAACGAGCTTTGGTGGAAGCGGTCAGCCAGCGTTATCAGATCCCCGTCCCTTCGGACCGGTTGCCGCTGGACAAGGCATACGCGGCGGCCATGGAAAAAGCCTGGCACCAGTTCCCTGAAGATGCCGACGTGGGAGCCTTGTTCGCCGAGTCCATGATGAATCTCCAGCCGTGGGATCTGTGGACCACCCAGGCAAAACCCAAAGGGCGCGCGCTGGAAATCGTAACGGTTCTTGAAAAAACCCTGGCCAGCCATCCGAATCATCCGGGTGCCAACCATTTCTACATTCATGCGGTTGAAGCTTCCCCATGGCCGGAACTGGCAGTTCCCTCAGCCGAACGGTTGCAATCCCTGGTTCCTGGTTCCGGGCACCTCGTCCACATGCCATCGCATATTTTTATTCGAGTCGGACGCTACGCCGACGCGGCGAAATCCAACGAACAGGCGATTGCCATCGACGAGGCCTATCTCGCGGAAGCACCTCCTCCTGAATTCTATAATGTCTATTTCATGCACAACGTTCACTTCCTCGCGTATGCAGCGATGATGGAGGGGCGATTTGAAACGGCGATCTCGGCCGCGCGAAAGATCGAATCACGGATTCCACCCGCGTTTCTCAAGAACTACGTGACGGTAGCAGACGGTTTCATGCCGACGGCCCTGCACGTCCTGATTCGTTTTGGCAAATGGAAGGAGATCCTGGAGGAGCCCGAACCGGAAGAATGGCGTCTGCTGAGTCGCGCCGAACGCCATTTTGCCCGTTCCGTCGCGCTATCCAATCTCGGTCGCATCGATGAGGCCAAAAAAGAAATTGCGCTTTTGGACGAAGTGGCCAGCCAGTTTACCGAAGAATGGAAGTTGGGAAACAACCTGGCATGTGATGTGGTTGCCATCGCCCGACTGATGGCCGATGGCGAACTCCTCTTTCATTCCGGGAAACGGGCCGAAGCGTACGAACAACTTCGTGAAGCCGTGCGGCGCGAGGAACAATTGGCTTACGATGAACCCCCCGGCTGGATGCAGCCTGTCCGGCACGCGCTAGGTGCACTGCTGCTGGCCGGCGATCACGCATCGGAAGCCGAGACCGTTTACCGTGAAGACCTCAAGCGGCACCCGAACAACGCCTGGTCGCTTTTGGGGCTTCAGCAATCGCTGAAGAAGCTGGGGCGAAGCGAGGAAGCCGCGGCAATGGACGAAACCGTGCGTGCCGCCTGGTCGCGATCCGATATCAAACCCGTCGCCAGTTGCTTTTGCCACCCCGATGCGAAACCCACATCAGCAGGAGGGCATTGATGGACTGTCACGCAACAACACCGGCTTGCTGAATTCGAAATGGCCAGCTGTGTCTTCCTTAATATGGAACAAGGCAAGCCAGTGGGAATCCCGATGGTATTCCTTCACGGTGCCACAGATTCCCACAAGTCATGGCTTCGCTGAAAGCATGAAACTTCCGCCGAGGGCATAGTCGCGGCTGGTAGTTTTTCTCCGTACTTGACTTCGTAGAGTTTGAAGTACTTTTCCGCACGGCAAAACACGCCTGGGAGAATTACTCAACGCGAACTCCCGATTCGCACGTCGATCCGACACTCGTCCGCCTCTCCGAGGTTGTATCTTAACCGCGAGATCTGGTGCACCGGGCGAGTTGACGGCGATGTGACCGAAGCAATGAAAAGGCTGCTCAATTGAGTCTGGCAATTATCGGTAATTTAAAAGTAACGTATTCACAAACTCACGCACTTCGCTACGGACAAGATATTCCGAGAGTTGGCGAAGTGAGATCATTGATTCGTGACTGAGATCGGGACGGCCAGACTTCTTTCATGGAAACCACGACGCTTCGTGGAATGAAGGGACTTCGCAAAATCCACGAATGCGATTCGTGGCGGCTTCTGTTTGCGAAATGCCGGTTTTTCGCAGGGAATCGAGAGTTTTTTTTCACGCGAAAGTCTGGCACACGAATCGCCAAGCAAGTCCGCCGGAAAAGGTTGCGATGGCCACGGACCGAAGTCCTGAAGCTGTCGTGCCGAAAGCGAAATCGGGTCGGGCTACTCATGTTGAAAATCACAAAACTTGTTGGCCCCGAAACGATTTGCCGCTTGCGACTGGAAGGCAAACTGCTTGCACCCTGGGTTGATGTCTTGCTGAGCGCCTGCAATGGCATGGGCACATCCGATTCACTGGTCGAGCTGGATATGGCACGCGTCTCCTACGTGGACGATTCGGGCTTAATTGCACTTCGCAGTCTGATCCGTCGTGGTGCAGTCGTCATCGCGACATCCCCATTCGTTTCTGAACTTTTGAAAAGTGAGAGCCAGCCATGATTACCTTGATTCGTCCGTACCGCCCAACCAAAAAGTCATCGACCCGTTCCAGATCGTCATCGATGGAAAGTGCGTTCCCGATGGGTTCCTCCGCCAAAAAATCAAACGGGAGTCGATTTACCGCGCTGCTTCAGCAACGGGACGGCAAGGCATTTGAGAAACTGGTCGAACTCGCCACGCCGGTTTTGTTGGCGAAGGCCAAGCGATTTCTGCGCAATGACGAGGACGCCGCCGATGCAGTGCAAGACACGTTTCTGCTCGTGTTCATGTCGATCGAAAGTTTTCGGGGTGATTCCTCGATCATGACCTGGGTGCACCGGATTCTGATCAATAACTGCCTGATGAAACTGCGATCCAGCGCGGGCAAGAACTGCGTTTCGATGGACTCGATCGACATGGATGCCCGCGGCAGTTATCTGTCCAGCAGACTGGAACCGGCCGCACCGGAGACCGACTGCAAGCTGGAAACGGCCGAAACAAAAACGCTTGTACACAAATGCATCCGCCAATTGCCCCCGGAATATCGAACGATCATCCGGCTTCGCGATTTTGAACAGCTCGATACCGACCAGACTGCTGTCGTCCTGGGTATTGCGCCCGGAGCCGTGAAGACTCGGCTGTATCGCGCCCGTCAGGCCTTGCGCGGGTTAATCGAATCGGTTCCTCAATCCGGCGACGACTCCAGCGAAATCCAGCGTAACCTGGCCCCCGCTTTTGCATCCAACAACTAGTGCTTCGCCAAAGCCGGGTTTTGGCGAAAGTGCGATGGATATTCAGGTCCGTCGAAGCCACGACTGAAGCGAACGTCCATCGTACCCCCATCAAAATCCATACAGGGAGTTCTTAGATGAAATCGATGACCAAATCCATGGACACAGAGATGATGAACGAGTCAACGAACCGTTCCAGAAAAAAATCGATTGTGATCAGCGTTGCGATGGTGGCGATCGCCGGAGCCTGGCTGTTGTTTCGGCCCGAGTTGTTGTTCGTAAACAAAACAGTCAACGAGGGCCTGCCAGTCACTTCGGCCGGTTCCACCAAAACCAATGAAGCGATGTCGACGGTTCTATCGAGCGGTTCGTTTCACAGCGTCGCTCATGATACCAAAGGCACGGCGACCATCCATCAGCTCTCCAATGGAAACCGGGTCGTGCGACTGACCGGTTTTGAAACCTCGAATGGTCCGGACGTTCATCTATTTCTAGTTGCCGCCAAAGACGCGGGGGACAGCGAAACCGTCAAGGCAGCCGGCTACATCGACCTGGGTTCTCTCAAAGGCAATATCGGCGACCAGAACTATAACGTTCCACCCGAAGTTGATTTGACCAAGTATCAGGCAGTAACGGTCTGGTGCAATCGGTTCGGTGTTAACTTTGGTACCGCTCCGCTGATGGCCGGCGAAACGAAAACGAGTGGCAAGATGGCCGCGGTACCGATGACCCTGTCCACCGGAAAGTTTCACAGCGTTGCCCATGATACGAAGGGGACTGCCACGGTCTTGCGACTGGACGACCAGCGGCGAGTGCTGCGGCTGACCGATTTTGAAACTTCCAACGGACCGGACGTGCGGGTGTATCTGGTCGCTGCCAACGACGCAGCGGACAGCGAGACGGTCAAATCGGCGGGATTCATGGAGCTTGGCAAACTGAAAGGGAACATTGGCGACCAGAACTATGACATCCCCGAGTCGATCGATCTGGACAAATACAAAGCCGTAACGATCTGGTGTGCTCGCTTCGGAGTGAATTTCGGAACGGCTCCTCTTCAGTAATCACGGTGTTGCAAATTGCAATTCAATGGAAAACTTTTTCATGAAACTGAAAACAAACTTCTACCTGGCGTTGGCTGGCACGGCTTTGTTGCTGGGCCTTGTGGCCGCAAGCACCGTGCCAGCCAGCTTTGCCAATCGAACCCCCGATAACCCGACAACCGAACCAGCCACAATGGACAAAGCGCAAATGCCAATGACCGAAACCGAATGGAAACAGCGACTGACCCTGGAGCAATACCGAATCCTGCGCCGCAAGGGAACCGAACGGGCTTTCACTGGCGAATACTGGAATTCCAAAGACGAGGGCATGTATTGCTGTGCCGGATGTGATCAGGCATTGTTCGCGTCCGACTCGAAGTTTGATTCCGGCACGGGCTGGCCTAGCTATTCTCGCCCCGCCAACAACAACAGCGTCCGCACCGTGTCCGACAACACATTCTTCATGCGACGGACCGAAGTGATTTGCAGCAACTGCGGCGGGCATCTCGGTCACGTCTTTGATGACGGACCGGCACCCACGGGAAAACGCTATTGCATCAATTCGGCCGCGCTGAAATTCAATGCGACCGATTGCCCGGAATCGAATGGTGACACCCGATAGAAGAACAAACAATCGAACACGCTGGGTCAAACCAACCAAGACTGAGTTCTCCCCTCTCCCCGTGAATTCGGAGAAAGCCTGATTCGCATAACGCGCCACACGGGCCGAATTCACGGGGAGAAGGGAGCTGTTTTTCTCAACCCAATCAATCAGAGAACACAAAAATGGACCAACTCATGCACGCAAACCATATGACTGCCATGCCTAATGCAATGGCCGAAGCAATGCCCGATGTCGTGATGCCCGCCTGTCCGATTCAAAAACTTCTGAAAGGGCAGAAGGCACTCGTAACCGGAGCCAATTCCGGAATCGGGCGCGGCGTCGCGATTGCTCTGGCTCACGCCGGCGCGGATGTGATCGTCAACTACTATTCCGGCGAAGAACAGGCGATGCAGACTGTGGAAGAAGCCTCCCACTGCAGCAGCCGCGTCGTCGCGCACAAGGCCGATGTCTCGCAAGAATCACAAGTCCGCGAGATGTACGAGCGGATGTTCGACGAGTTCGGAACGATCGACATCCTCATCAACAACGCCGGCCTGCAAATGGACGCGCCGTTTGAACAAATGTCGCTCGACCAGTGGAACCGCGTCCTGGCGGTGAATTTGACTGGCCAGTTTCTGTGTGCCCGCGAAGCGGTTCGCGAGTTCAAGCGGCGTGGCGTTCAACAGGAAGTTTCGTGCGCTGCCGGAAAAATAGTCTGCATCAGCTCGGTCCATGAAGTGATCCCCTGGGCCGGCCACGTCAACTACGCCGCTTCGAAGGGTGGCGTGATGCTGATGATGAAAAGCATTGCCCAGGAGGTTGCCCCCTATCGCATCCGCGTCAACAGCATTTGCCCGGGCGCGATCCGGACACCGATCAACCGTGCCGCCTGGGAAACTCCCGAAGCCTATCGCGACCTGATGCGGCTGATTCCGTACAAACGGATTGGCGAAGTGGACGATATCGGTCGCGCCGCAGTCTGGCTGGCTTCCGACCAGTCCGACTATATCCACGGCGCAAGCATTTTCATCGACGGTGGAATGACGCTTTACCCCGGTTTCGAAGCGGGTGGATAAGGGACCAGCATCATGTCGGGTTTCGAAAAAGACTTTCGCGAATGGCTCGAGACCGATGGCTTGGGCGGGTTTGCATCCGGAACCGTCAGCGGAATTCGGACGCGACGATACCATGCATTGTTGTTGTCGTCACAGAATCCACCAACCGACCGCATCGTTCTGGTCAATGGATTAGAGGCTTGGGTCGAACTGGACGGCCAGCGCATGGAACTGTCCTCGCAATACTACGGCCCCGACGTCGTTCATCCCCGCGGCGACCTGCGGATCGAAAGCTTCAGCTGCGATCCGTGGCCGACGTGGACTTATCGACTGACCAACGAAATACGAATTCGCCAAGAGCTGTTTTGCCCGCAGGGTAGGGCGGCGGTCGCAATGCGATGGTCGCTTGTCAATTCGGCACGCGAACAATCGCCATCCTACGTCAGGCTGTTTGTCAGACCGCTCGTTTCCGGTCGCGACTACCACTCACTGCAGCATGAAAACGACTCTTTCAATTTGCAGACGGAGATGTTTGACGACCGGACAGTCTGGTCCCCCTACCCGGGCGTCCCGCAAATACATTCCTGGAACAATGGCCGGTTTCAGCCTGATCCGGTCTGGTATCGAAATTTTTTATACCTCGAGGAACAGGCCCGAGGACTGGACTCCACCGAAGACCTCGCCTCGCCCGGTTGGTTTGAATGGGAACTGAACAAGGTGCCTGCCGTCTGGATCGCAACGACCGCGGGAGTCCCTGGTTCGCTGGCCGGAATGGATATGGATGCCGGAGACTTGTTCGAACTTCTTGAGCGACAGCAGCGTTTGCACGTTGGCCGGTTTGCTTCGCCCATGGAACGAGATGCGGACCGCTACATCGTGTCCCGTTATGCTTCCGGAAAAACCGAATCTGGCAAGACGATCATCGCGGGCTATCCGTGGTTCACCGACTGGGGCCGGGACACTTTTATTGCCTTGCGGGGATTATGTCTCGCGACCCGACGACTGGATCTGTCCGGTGAAATTCTGACCGCATGGAGTAAAACGGTTTCCGAAGGAATGCTGCCCAACCGGTTCCCCGATCACGGCGAAGAACCGGAGTTCAATTCGGTTGATGCATCGCTCTGGTTTGTCGTTGCCGCCTATGAATATCTGTTGCAGATTCGGGAAAGCCCGGGTCAGGCTAAACCTGAAAACCTCCGATCGATTGTGCGTGCCATTTTCGAAATCATCGCCGGCTACTTTGCCGGTACCCGCTATGGCATTCGGGCCGACTATGATGGTTTGCTATATGCAGGGCAACTTGGCGCGCAGCTGACCTGGATGGACGCCAAAGTCGGTGACTGGGTAGTAACACCGAGAATGGGAAAACCGGTCGAGATTCAGGCGCTGTGGCTGAATGCGTTGTCGATCGGTCGTGAACTGGAAACAAATTTGATCAACGAGCTGGGACTTTCAGGTTCCGAAAATAGCGAACTATTCCATCAACCCGGATTGGCTGTACTATTGGCGTTGGGCCGCGAAGCATTCGCACAACGGTTTTGGAACGTATCCGGTCAATGCCTGTACGATGTTGTCGATTCGGATTTCCAGCCAGGCAACAACGACGCGACCATTCGCCCCAACCAAATTCTGGCCGTTGGCGGATTGCCGTTTCAACTATTGAATGGCGTTCGTGCGCAATGTGTCGTGAGTGTAGTCCAGTCCAAACTGCTTACTCCGTTGGGCCTGCGGTCGCTTGAACCCGGTCACTCCGACTTCAAACCGCACTATCGGGGCGGAGTTTGGGAACGGGATGGAGCCTATCACCAGGGAACGGTCTGGCCATGGTTGATCGGTCCATTCGTCGAAGCGTGGCTGCATGTTCACGGTCCAACAGCTGCGAATCGGAAGTTGGCGCACAAGCAGTTTGTTCAGCCCTTGTTAGATCATTTGCAGATCACTGGAATGGGGCACGTTTCAGAAATTGCCGACGCCGAATCGCCGTACGCGCCCGGCGGCTGTCCATTTCAAGCCTGGTCATTGGGAGAATTGTTGCGGCTCGTTCATGGGTCGCTTGGTTGCAAGAAATTAAATCGCGGCAGCTCGTCCCGTCGCAACGCAAAAATGCGCGTCGCAAACTCTTCGTAACCTGTTTCGCCGGACTGCATCCAAAACAGAAGCAGAACCGGTCGTGTTTCCGGTTCACCGGTTTTCAACAAACTGCGAAAAAATTCTTTCGGAGAACAAGCGATGATTCAGACGATTCGGTTCGGAACGACACTACTGGGAATGTTGGCGGGACTGTTTGGGATGTACGTAACCGGTCCGGCGACGGCCCAGGAGGCTTGCACAAAAACATGCCAGGAGACTGCGGCGAACTGCACTAAACAGGACTGCCCGGCGAAGTGTTGCAAGCAGGCGATGGCGGTTGCTGTGGACATGAAGACGATGATGGAATCGAACATGCACAAGACCAGCATGTTCATGGGCGAAAAAGCCAACACCGGATTTGCAATGCACGGTGTCGTCGATGGCCGTCAGGTGTTGATGCTGTCCAACGACTTTGTTACACCAGACGCACCGGCTCCTCACTGGCAAGTCATTGACTCGGAAGGCAATGTATACCTGCTCAACCGACTGAAGATCAAGGGAGACAAGTACAACCAGACGATTATGCTGCCCGGTTACATTCGCGACGTCGCCAAGATTCAGATCTGGTGCGCCTGGGCCGAAGCGTTGCTGGGTGAAGCGGATTTTGAGAAGCCTGTCGGGGCTGAGACAAAATGAATTGCTCAGCCGTAATCGTGACGGCGCGGAACTCCGCGCCGTTTTTCATGTCCTTTTATCAAACATTTCCTGGGGAGTACGCACTGTGACCAAACGAGTTTCATTCCTGTTCATCGCCCTGTTCTGGTTGCCCGTTCAAAGCTCGGTCGCACAGACGACCATCAGCCGGTCGCTGAACCTGGAAGGCGCGCGGCAAGTCATTGCCGCGACCATGCAAAAGGCTACGGATCTGAAGTCACCGGGTGGAACAATCGCCGTTGTCGATTCGGGAGGAAGCCTGATCGCTTTTGAGAGACTGGACGGTACATTTGCCGCGAGCGCGAATGTTTCAATCGGCAAGGCCCGCACGGCCGCGTTGTTCAAGAAGCCGACCAAGTTCTTTGAAGAAGTTGTCAACACCAAAGGCCGGACGACGATGGTCGCGCTGAATGACTTCACGCCGCTCCAGGGTGGCGTCCCGATCATGATCCAGGGTGAGATTGTCGGAGCTGTCGGAGTCAGCGGTGCTGCCAGCGCCGACCAGGACGAGGAGCTGGCCCAGGCCGGAGCTGCTGCGCTTGCAATGATGGGATCGCCGCAACAAACGCTAACCGCCGGTCCAACAACTGAGAGCATGCCCGCAGTCACGCACCTTGACCATACCGATGTCTCTAAGGCATGGGAAAAGGGAATGCCCCTGATCGAAAACGAACAATTCAAAGTACACGCCAGCCGTCGGGACATGCCGGGGATGGCCGAAGTTCACGACGACGAGACCGACATTGTTTACGTCGTATCCGGTAAGGCAACATTGGTCACTGGCGGAACGGTGATGGATCCGAAAATGACCGGCCCCGGAGAAACGCGTGGCACTTCCATTCAGGGTGGTCAAACCAGCAAGCTCTGCACCGGCGATGTGATTGTCGTGCCGCGCGGCGTGCCCCACTGGTTCAAGGAGATTGACGGTCCGTTTTTGTACTTCGTGGTCAAACCAATTTCGCACGATGGAGCCAACAAATGAAACGATTCCTTTGGTTGTGTGTCGTTGGACTCGTCGCGGTTTGTAATCGATGCCAGGCCCAGCCGACAGGGAGCAGCTGGATTGGCGGGCGGCCCGATGCGACGATTGATTTGACTCGCGACGAAGGCGTTGCCCTGGTTAACAGCCAATGGAAATTCGCCGAAGCCAAGATCGTGGACATCGAGTCTCGATTGGCTGGCGCCGACCTGAAAACAACCGGGCCGGTGACCCGGACCTATGACATCGAACCCAAAGCCGGCGCCGCTGACTTCGACGACCGGGCCTGGGAAGCGATTGGTCCGCCGCAACCCGACGACAGAAAAGGTGGCGCGAAGTTAAGCATGGTCTGGTTTCGCCTCAATGTCACTTTGCCCGAACGGGTCGGCAACCTTGACGTGAATGGAACCAATGTCGTTTTTGAAACCGTGGTCGATGACTATGCGGAAATCTGGGTCGATGGAAAACTGGACTCGGAAATCTTTGGGCAATCCGGTGGCTCGTTTGTGCGCGGATGGAACGCACCCAATCGGGTAGTGGTCGCACGCAACGCCCAACCGGGTCAGAAAATCCAGCTGGCGATTCTGGCAATCAACGGCCCGATTTCCGCGCCCCCGTCCAATTTCGTCTGGTTCCGGTCCGCCACTTTGGACTTCTATAAACCGGTGACAAACAGTCAGTCATCCAAGTTGCAGATAGACCGAATCGATCCCGCAATCAACGAAATCGTCTCGTCCGATACGACAGTCGAAAAGATCGCCAGCGGGTTTGCTTTCACCGAAGGGCCGGTATGGACTGCCGGATCCAATGGTGAAGCGGGCTATTTGCTGTTCAGTGATCCGAACGAGAACACAATCTATCGATTGAACGGTGACGGCGAGCTGTTTGAGTTTCGCCCCAAGAGTGGTTACACCGGATTCGATATCGGTCGCTATCGCCAGCCGGGTTCCAACGGACTTGCGCGGGATCGGGAAGGACGGCTGACCATTTGCGAACACGGAAACCGCCGCATCACGCGAATTGAGAAAAACGGTCTGGTCACGGTGATCGCCGACCGATTCGAAGGAAAGCGTCTGAACAGTCCCAACGATCTGGTTTACCGATCCGACGGAGCCTTGTTTTTTACCGATCCGCCGTTTGGTCTGCCGGAGTTCGGCGATGACCCAAGCAAGGAACTTCCGTTCAGCGGCGTGTATTGCTGGAAGGATGGCCGACTTGCGGTTTTGTCGCGTGAGCTGTCGGGACCGAACGGGTTGGCTTTTTCTCCGGACGAAAAATACTTGTACGTCGGGAACTGGGACGACCACAACAAAGTCGTCATGCGATACGAGATCGACTCGCAGGGAAACACTGCGAACGGCAAGGTATTTTTTGACATGACCTCGGCTACGGGCGAAGACGCGATCGACGGAATCAAGGTCGATGCGCGGGGAAACCTGTTCGTTTCCGGCCCAGGCGGATTGTGGGTTTTGTCCAGCGAAGGTCGCCACCTCGGCACGATTCGTCCGCCCGAACATCCGCACAACCTTGCGTTCGGAGGAGACGATGGCCGTACGTTGTTTATGACTTGTCAAACCGGTGTCTACCGCATTCGGACCAAAGTGCCCGGTGCCACCTTCGCGATGCAAAAGACGCAAACATTCGACAAAGGAGCGAAGCAATGATTGCAACGGCAATCCCAGCTGACACAGTTCGCCCTTTGACAGATTGCGCCATGGAACAACGGGTGTCCGAGAATATTTGTGCCCGGGCGGGGCATCTCGTGCACGACGTTACCGTCAACATGCGAGGAGACTGCGTTTGTGTGCGAGGCGTTGCCCGTTCGTACTACGGCTGGCAACTGGTCCAATCGGCATGCCAGCACCTGTTATGGCCCGCCACCAATTATTCCCTGGACTGTGCGATGCACGTGGTGGGTGAAGATGAACCAACCAATTAGCTCAAGTGCGGCGCCGCAAACGTCGGATTCCAGACGCATGAGGCATTGGCGACATCCGCCGCTTCAAGAACTGGTACGAGCACTAGCGGCTCACTGGCCGGAGTACCTGATCGAGGCGACCCTGTTGGGATTGTTCATGGTCTCGGCCAGCCTGTTTGCCATCGCGTTGTTTTTGCCAGAGTCACCGGCCATGGAGTTGGTTCCCAGTCCACTCGTTCGCCGGTTGCTGATGGGAGCCGCGATGGGAGCGACGGCAATCGCACTGATTTATTCGCCGTGGGGAAAGCGATCGGGAGCCCATTTCAATCCGGCGGTGACGCTCACGTTTTTCAGTTTGGGAAAAATCGGTTGGCCCGACGCAGCGTTCTATATTGTCAGTCAGTTTGCCGGAGGAACCGCCGGAGTCCTGTTGGTTTCCCTGTTCGCGAACCAGCAAATGGCCCGTCCCGAAATCAATTACGTCGTCACCGTTCCAGGTCCGGACGGAGTGACAATTGCCTGGTTCGTGGAGTTTGCAATCTCTGCGGTCCTGATGTATGTCGTGCTGACGATTTCCAACCAGCCGCGATTCGCCAACTGGACCGGGGTGGTCGCGGGTTGCCTGGTTGCCATGAACATCGCAATCACCGCGCCACTTTCGGGAATGAGCATGAACCCTGCCCGAACTTTCGGATCCGCAGTTCCGTCCGGTACATGGACGGCGTGGTGGGTCTATTTCACGGCTCCCCCCATGGCAATGCTGTTCGCCGCACGTTTGTACGTTTGGATCAAAGGCCGAACGTCCGTTCACTGCGCAAAACTCCACCACGAAAACCTCCACCGCTGTATTTTTTGCAACAAGCCCGGCGGTTGATTCCCGATGCTCTGCTACGGCCGCTTAATACCGAGTTTTTTCATCCGGCTGCGAAGGGTATTCGGATTGATGCCGAGGATGATCGCCGCTCCGCGCGGGCCGTCGATTCTCCAGCCGGTTTTTTCCAGCACAGAAAGGATGTGATCCCGTTCGACATGGTCAAGAGAGCCATTGGTGCCTCCCGGCGAATCGGAACCAGCGACCAGGTTTGTATTGACGGGTGCCGGAGTCGAACTTGATGGCAGTGCCGCTTCACCAGAATTGCGCCGGGTTCCAACGCCCAAGAATTCCGGATCGACGACCAGTTGCGAACCGCGGGACAGGATCGCCGCTCGCTCGATGATGTTTTGCAACTCACGGATGTTTCCCGGCCAGTCATATTCCGATAACAACCGCAACGATTCGGGCTCGATCCCGTCGAGAGTCCGCGCGAACTGGGCCGCGAAATGTCCGGCAAAATATTTTGCCAGCAGGGGAATGTCCCCCTTTCGTTCCCGCAGCGCCGGGAGATGAATCGGAAAAACGTTCAGCCGGTAATACAAGTCTTCGCGAAACGTCTTTTCGACAATCGCCTGCTTCAAGTCCCGATTGGTTGCCGCGATCACCCGCACGTCGATCGCAACCGGTCGTTCTCCCCCGATTCGTTCCAGTTCCTGCTCCTGCAAAACGCGCAGCAGTTTCGCCTGCATTTCGATCGGCAAGTCACCAATTTCATCCAGAAAAATCGTCCCGCCATCGGCCAGTTCAAAGCGGCCAATTCTGCGCGAAATGGCCCCGGTAAACGAGCCTTTTTCGTGGCCAAACAATTCGCTTTCGATCAAACCGGCGGGCAACGCCGCGCAATTGACTTTGATGAGGGGTTTTCCCTTGCGCCGTCCCGACGAATGGATGGCCCGCGCGATCAGTTCCTTGCCCGTTCCCGTTTCGCCGGTGATCAGTACCGACGCATCCGTCGGTGCGACGGCCCGGACATGATCCAGAACTGCAGCGAGCGCTGTGCTTCGCCCAACGATTTCGTCAAAGTTCAGCGACGAATTGATTTCTTCCTGAAGGTAAGCGTTCTGCGACTGCAGCCGGGCTTTCTCCCGCTCGGCCAACACCCGTTGCGTAATGTCGATGATCATCGTGCGGGTGTGTTTGCCATCGGGCTCCGGCCGCGACCAGAACTGCACCCAGACCGGTTGGCCGTTGTCCTTGCGATGAAGTTCCAGTTCGACCAGACCCCGTTCGCGACCCAGACGAATGTCTTCAAAGGCCCGGTCGAGTTGTCTACGGTTGGCCGGATTGTCTGCAACGAGCGACATGCCAACTGTCCCCGGAACATCTTCGGGGCGAAGGCCAAGTAACTTCATCGCCGCTTCGTTTACCGAAACAAATCGCGTCTCGGTGTCTTCATAGACGTAGGGGATGGGTGCCTGTTCAAACAGGTCACGGTACCGGCGCTCGCTTTCAGACAATTGCAAATCGAGTCGCAGGCGAAGCAGCTCGGCAGCAGCTCGCGCGGCAAAAATCCGGAAGATAAACAACCGTCGTGGTTCCTCCGGCATTGGCCGCTCGTCAAACACAGCCAGGTGACCGAGCACATTGTTTTCGTGATCGGTCAACGGGACTCCGAGGTAGCTGCGGATTCCCATTTCGACCAGCGCCTGATCGTTCGGAAAAGTGTTGGCCACATGGTCCGGGTAATGGCATAGCGAACCATTGACGACGTCTTTGCAGGGAGTCCCTCCGACGTCGTACTCAATATTGGAGTCGAGATGATCGCGGTCCCAGACGGCGAGCGTGCGGACTCTGGTTTTCTGTTCCGCCAACTCGGCAACCAGTGCATGCCGCACGTCGATGGCCCGTGCGAGATGCCGGACCAGCTCTTCAAAGAATTCGGTGCCGGTTGTGCCCGAAGTTCCTTCGACGACCGCCCGCAAGGCGTCGATTTCTTCAGCGTCACTGATGGACGAAATGGGCCGAACGTCCGCAGACATAGCCAGTTCTCACAGGATGGTCGGTGACCGCTCCACGATCAAGAACAAACGATGGATGCGGAGCAATCCACGACCATAACATGATAACTTCCGGCCATTCTCAAAAAAATATGGCCGCACACCGACAAGCTGAACAAATGTAAAACGCCCGATTCAACGAGTTTTTTGACGTCCGGCTGGTATTGATTTGGATAAGAGCCTATCCCAAAAGGACAAACCCTCTCCCTTTCTCGTCAGGAGCGGAGCCTGCTAACCCCGCAACAATTCCGTCACTAGCGCAGTCCAGCCGGTCTGATGGCTGGCACCGACGCCGCGTCCGGTATCTCCATGAAAATACTCGTAGAACAATACCAGGTCGCGCCAGTGCTCGTCGTTGGCGTACCTTGAATCGGCAGCGTGGCAGGCCCGCCGTCCGTTTTCATCCGGCAGGAAGATTCCCGCCAGCCTTCCCGACAATTCCTGCGCCACCTGCATGAGATTGAGCTGTGAGCCTGAACCGCGAGGGAACTCGACGGTCAGATTCTCGCCGTAGAAATGGTGATAGCGTTCGAGCGCCTCGACCAGCAGAAAATTGACGGGAAACCAGACCGGACCACGCCAATTCGAGTTCCCGCCGAACAGTCCCGAATTCGACTCGCCCGGAACGTAATCGACGCGGTGTTGCTCGCCGCTGGCCTCCATCACGAACGGGTTGTCCTGGTGATGCCGCGAGAGTGCACGAACTCCATAAGGCGACAGAAATTCGTTTTCGTCCAGCACATACCGCAGCACACTTTCCAGCCGCTCCCGGGATGGAATCGCGAGCAAGCGGTGGTCGTGCTGGTGTTTTTCTGAATTCCCTGATGCAGAACCGTTGTGCCGACCATTCTTTTCAGAGTCACCAGCATGATGGTGCGAATGGCTGTCATGATCCGAACAAGCACACCAGGAAATCATCCCGGCCAGGTCCGGGCGGTTCTTCAGGAACCAGTCCATCCTTTTCTTGAAACCGGGCAATTTGTCGATTACCGATTGCTCAAGAATTTCGACCGCGAACAGGGGAATGACTCCAACGATCGAGCGGATCGGCAATGCCATGCTTTGGTCACCCGATCTCAGCTGGTCATAGTAAAATCCGTCAGTTTCATTCCACAAACCACTTCCGCCCAGCGTGTTTATTGCGTCGGCAATATGAACGAAGTGCTCAAAGAATTTTGACGCGATGTCTTCGTACGTCGGGTCTTCTTTGGCCAATTCCAATGCCATCGACAGCATCGTCGCACAGTAAAACGCCATCCAGGCCGTGCCGTCAGCCTGCTCCAGTTGCCCACCACCAGGTAGCGGTTTGGAACGATCGAACACTCCGATATTATCGAGCCCCAGAAAGCCGCCGGAGAACAGGTGATTGCCGCTGACGTCTTTGCGATTCACCCACCAGGTAAAATTGAGCATCAACTTGGTGAAAACGCGGGCAAGAAATTTCCGGTCGCGATTGCCACGATTGCCAGTGATCTTGTAAACCCTCCAGCAAGCCCAGGCATGAACCGGCGGGTTCACATCGGAGAAAGCAAACTCATAAGCCGGAATCTGTCCATTGGGATGCATGTACCATTCCCGCAACAGCAGTTCGAGTTGCCCCTTGGCAAACTCCGGATCCAGCCGCGCCATCGGGATCATGTGAAACGCCAGATCCCAGGCGGCGTACCACGGATACTCCCACTTGTCGGGCATCGAAATAATGTCGCGGTTGAACAGATGCGGCCAGTCGTGATTGCGTCCGTTGCGCCGGTTGGCCGGAGGTGCGGGCTGGTCGGCGTCCCCTTCGATCCAGTTCTTGACGACCATGTGATAGAACTGTTTGCTCCACAACAGACCGGCATAAGCCTGGCGGGCCACGTTCCTTTGTTCCGCATCGAGATTTCGATTTGCAAGAATCTTTCGGTCGTAAAACTCGTCGGTTTCCCTGATGCGAGTCTCAAACAGGGACTCGAACTGATCCCCAAAAGGCTCGACAGCCTTTTTGCGTTCTGCAGTCAACCGCAACCGAACGACAACCGACTTGCCTGCCGGAATCTCCAGCCGAAAATGCGCCGCCGTTTTTGTTCCCACACAGTTGGGATTCACCGCAGTCTGTTCGCCATGAATGACGTGGCGATGAAACGCGTCTTTGACGAAGGGCGTGGTACCCGGATGGTTGAAGAGCCGCTCCGTATTGGTCTCGTTTTCCGTAAAAAGCAATTCGGGGACCGCTCCAGAATCGTCCGAGTCGATCATGAACCAATGATTGCCAAGTGACGGGTGAGTCGCCCGAACGGACGCAAAGGGTTTGGCCGATCCACCTGAATCGCTCCGCTCCAGCCGCGGTTTGACTTCACAGCCCTCATGCGTGCAGCCCCACGACCAGGTGTTGCGAAACCAGAGTGTCGGCAGCAAATGCACAGTCGCTGTTTCCGGTCCGCGATTGGCGACAGTCAGTCGAATCAGGATGTCGTCCGGCGAATTTTGGGCGTATTCGGCAAAGACATCAAAGTACCGATTGTCATCGAACGCACCGGAATCAATCAGTTCGAACTCGGAGTCCAGTTTCCCGCGCCGCCGGTTCTCTTCGGCCAGTCGCGCATACGGAAACTCGGCCTGTGGATATTTGTAGAGCGCCTTCAAGTACGAATGTGTCGGCGTTGCGTCGAGGTAGTAATAACATTCCTTGACGTCTTCACCGTGGTTTCCCTCTGGACCAGTCAGCCCGAACAACCGCTCCTTCAGAATCGGATCGCGGCCGTTCCAGAGCGCGACCGAAAAACAGAGCCGACACTGCCGGTCGCATATTCCGAGCAGACCGTCTTCGCCCCAGCGATAAGCCCGGCTGCGCGATTGATCGTGCGAAAAATAGTCCCAGCAGTTTCCGTGTTCCGAATAGTCCTCGCGAACCGTTCCCCATTGCCGTTCGGACAGATAGGGCCCCCAGCGTTGCCAATGAGCCGTCCGATTCGCCGACTCGGCCAGCCGCATCTCCTCGGTGGTTGCCGTGTGTTTTAAATCCGCATCCATCGGCTTCGATGCAGTCACGATACGGGATTTCGCAGTCTTCGTTTTCATGATTCGACCTTCACCAATTGCCTGGAAGAATGAACAGAATGTATTGGCAGTTCACAAACGGCTTCGTCCGTCTCGATTCCCGCATCGATCGAGACTGCACCCGGTCCCTGAGCGCTGTGTAGCGGCCGGAGGTAGACGATGTCGCGCGGGAAAAACAAATCCATCGTCCAGTCGAGGGCGACCCGCAGCTTTCGTTCGAAACCTGGCAGCTTCATCAGATAGATCGTTCGCCACAGCCACCAGGCGATGAACCCCGAGAACCGCAAGCCAAAAATCTCCGCCACCGCGCTGCGATGTCCCAGTCCGGCCAGCAGTCCCAACGACTTGAACTTGAAATCGGTCGACGGTTTGCCATCCAGAGCCGCAACGATATTCTTGGCAAGTCGTTTTCCCTGCCGCAACGCAAACTGGGCCGTCGGCGGGCACGTACCACCCGTGATCAAATCCGGAATCGTTGCACTGTCGCCGATGGCCCACACTCCCGGTTGGCCGCGCACCGCCATCGTTGCATCGACATCGATCCGGCCGGTTTTGGAACGGGGCACGTCCAGTCGCTGAAGGATCGGACTCGGTGCTGTCCCGGCAGCCCAAACAAACGTGTTGGCTGGAAACTCCTGACCATCCGACAATTTCAGGCGACCATTTTCACAACCCAGTACGCGCGTCTCAAGCAGCACGTGGACGCCTCGCCGTCGAAGTTTTTCTACAGCGTATTTTGAAAGGGATTCGTTGACCTCTGGCAGAATCCGTTTGCCGGAGTGAACCAGAATCATGCGGATATCTTCTTTCTGCACGTTTCGATAAAAGCGCCGGGCACCATGGACGAAGTCGTTCATCTCGGCCAGCGTTTCAACCCCCGCGAATCCGCCACCCGCGACGACAAATGTCAGCAACTCGCGCCGCACCGCCGGATTGCCTTGCAGATCGGCGTGTTCCAGTTTGTCGATCACATGGGCATGCAGCGCTGTCGCGTCGGCCAGGCTTTTGATCGTCAGCGAATGCTCTTCGACTCCGGGCAAGTTGAAATAGTTGGAGACCGCGCCGGGAGCCAGCACGAGGTGATCGAACGGAACCCGGTCGGCACCACATTTGTTGCAGTGGGCGGCAACGATAATCTGATTGTCCAGGTCGATACTGTGGACGTGAGCCTGGCGGACTTGCGTTCGTTTCAGCAGAGCCCGCAAGGGAAACACAATGTGCTTGGCCTGAATCGAGCCGGAGGGAACCTCGGGCAACAGCGGAGTGAACGTGAAAAAGTTCTCCGCATCGATCAGCGTAACCTGGACGTGCGGTCTGCGACGAAGAAGTTTCTCCAGATGCAGCGCGGTCGTCGTTCCGGCAAATCCTCCCCCGATAATCGCGATGTTGATTTTTCTGGCCATCGGTTTGACGTTCACTCCCTGTTTGAGCCTGAGATTTCAATTGCGTGCCCGTCCGGATCAAGCAAGTTCGATGGCGACCCATCACGGGTTTGCATCAGGATTCGCCAGCGGACGAGATCGTTTTCATTCGGCTCGCGTTCCAGTTTTCGTCCATCGGTTGGCGAGATGTATTCGAGCAATTCCACTCCCGGCCCCGTCTCGGCCCGTAACGCCGTAATCCGCAACCGGGCTCCAAACACGCCGTTCAGATGTTCCTGTTCCGTGCCGTAGTTCTCGCTATGGCCGGCGACCTTCATTCCAAGCAAATCGCGATAGAACTTCAGGCTTGAATCGGTGTCCGCGACGACGATCGCGGTGTGGTCGATGCCGAGAAACAGCCCGTCTGATTCGCGCTGCCATTTCGGGTCTCCCTTTCCTGGTGGAAAGCTGATGATTTCCAGGAAATGCCCGTCGGGGTCGCGGAAATAGAACGCCTGAATTCCGGCCGCGTTCTTGTTCCATTCAGGTAAGGTCTGCGGCCCCGAAGAAGCATGGCGGACTTTGAATTCCCGCAGTCGCTGATAAGCCCGGTCGATGTCGGAAACAACGATCGCGATGTGTTGAAACCAGTGGTCATTCGCGCGTGAGTCGGGGGGAACGGGTTGGCCTGCCGCCGTCAGATCTTGATTCAACCAGACCCGTTCGTCGCCGATCTGCAATTCGACCGAGCGAGTTCGCTTTTGCTCATCCGTGCGTTCGGATGCGACTTGAAAATCGAGCACGTCACGAAAGAACGCTACCGATCGGTCCATGTCTGCAACATTGATGGCAACCCCTGCAACGCCGTTTACTGCCGAACCCTCTTGATCGCCAGTCGCATCTGCCAACGCAAACACGGCCAGGCACAGACATATCAGGACCGACAGGATGAATTGAACAAGCAACTTTTTTTCTTGTTTCATTTCAATCGCTCCAGCAGGTGGTCGCCGACGCGCAAGGCGTTGGCCATGATCGTTAGCGCGGGATTCACGGCCCCGCTCGACACAAAGAAACTGCCGTCCACGACATACAGGTTGTCCAGTTCGTGGGCCCGGCAGTTCGCATCCAGAACGCAGGTTGCAGGGTCGCGACCGAATCGCGCGGTACCGACCTGATGAGCCACTCCGGCCAGCGGAATTCGCTGACCGACAAACAGGTTGCGCGAGAACAGCCCCTGATGGCACTCGTGTCCGTGGACCGCACATTTGGATTGCTGCTGCATCAGCTCCTTGAGTTTCGCAGCCAAACGCCGATGAGCCTCTTCGTTGTTCGGTTTGTAGCTCAGCACAATTTTTCCGTCGCGATTAAGCGTTACGCGGTTGTCAGGATCGGGGAGGTCTTCGCTGGTCAACCAGAAATCAAGCGAGTGTTTGGCCATCAGGTCGAGCGTCCAGCCCGGAGCGATCGCCGGCGCTCCGGCCTTGAGAGTCTGACCATCCAGTTTTCCCACGAACGAGATATGCCCCATCGGGTATGGCCATTCTTTTGTGCCGAAGTAGAAATCGTTCAGCGAAAGGGTTTTCTGAAAGACCGTCGGATTTGGGCATTTCGAAAGGGCCATCAGCACCGAGTTGACGTGTCCCATGTAGTTTCGACCCACCATGTCCGAGCCGTTTGCCAGTCCGCGCGGGTGATGGTCGTTGGCAGATCGCAGCAACAGCGCCGCACTGTTGATCGCGCCGCACGACGCGACGAAGATGTTGGCGGAGAGGGCCAGTGATTTTCCATTATGCCGGACAACCAGCGCTGTGACTTCGCGGCCCGACGGTGAGGTCACCAGTTTTTCGACGTAAGCGTCCGTCAGGATCGAAACGTTTGGATACCTGAGTGCCGGATCGACCGCGCAGGTTTGTGCATCTGATTTTGCATTCACCAGGCAGGGGAATCCGTCACACGTACTGCAGCGGATGCAGGGGCTGCTGTGGGCGACTTGCAGCACCGGCATTCCGTTGTGCGGTTTTCCAATTCCATTTTGATTCCTTGCCGGCGTTTCTTTCAACCGAATGCCAAGTGGAGTATGAAACGGTTTCAGACCCAGTCGCTGGAAATCGTCCGACAAATGCTGGATGCGCGATTCGTGGCTGACGGGTGGATGCGGAAAGGGAGCCGATGAGTGGGGCTCGGTCGGGTCTTCGCCGCGAACTCCGTGAACGTGATAAAGTTTCTCGGCCTCGGAGTAATACGGTTCGAGTTCGTCGTAGCTGATCGGCCAGGCCGGGGAGATTCCGCCAAAATGCTTCAGCTCGCCAAAGTCCTCTTTTCTCAAACGAAACAGCGCCGCGCCGTAGAATTTCGTGTTGCCACCGACGTGATAGTTGGTGTGTGGGTGCAGTTCCTTGCCGGCGGAATCCAGCCAGGTTTCTTTGGCTTGGTATTTGCCATCGAGGTTGACTGCTTTGGGGTCCCAGTTATCTTTTTCCCGAGGAACCCATCCGCCCCGTTCCAGAATCAGAATCCGTTTTCCGCTGGGCGCGAGCTTTAGCGCCAACGTGCCACCGCCTGCACCGGAACCAATGATGATGACGTCGAAGTGATTGGATGCATTCACGGTGAACTTCCCACTGGCGATGAGACGGACGCTTTCGATACTCCTGTCTTGGATGCGGGAATGCGAAACCGGTTACGGGTGGCGAAGTGAAATTACCAATTCGCGACTAAAATGGCTGGACTGCGACACATTTTCCCAATGCGGATGGAGAGGGCGAAGCCGGATTATCGGCCCCGATTTTGGGAACGTCTCAAGCGCGAAAAGATCGTGTGACCACTAGGCCAGGATGGCACCAAGGGCCTCCAGTACCAGCCTCGGGCGATATGACCGAAGTAGGTTTTCCCTTTGAGAGTCAGTGCGTCTTCCGGGCATTGCATAGCACCTGCTCAAAATCTGATCGCCGGGGCCCAAGATCACGGATCAGAATTGTGACCGGATGGGCATATTCTTGACCATGCACTACTCAGTCGCGGCCAGTGGTTTTCCTGTAATTGCCCGCCTCTCGGAGGTTGCCTCTCAACCGCGAGATCCTCCCATGAAAAATCCTCCTTGGCGTTTCACGGCGAAGTGAACCAAGGAGGGTTTCATTTCAATACCAATGTTGGCTAAATCCCGAAAGATCGCTTCAGCTGGGGCATGTCTTCAAAATTCGTCCCCTCAGTCCAAATCTCCACTCGCGCGCCGCTACAATAACGACAGCGCATTTCAGACTTGACCCCATTTCTTTTTCCTATACCAACGCCGCGAAGAAGTTGTCGATCGCGGTCCACTTGGCTTGCATCGCCGGTAGCGGGCTGGTGGCGGCGTTGCGGTTTTCGAATCGATATTGCCACATCGTCGCAAAATCCTCGAACCTGTTTAATGTTCCGTACAGCTGCACTTGTCCATTGTTGTCAAACAGGTAAGGCGCGAAATGGCTGTCAGTCAGGTAATACTCGGTTTGGTCTCCTGACAGCGTATGAGTGGCTGCGGGCGTGTTCTGCCATTGGCTGATCGCATAATAGTTATTCATGCGCTGGTTCAGAAGCCGCACCATGGGCGATGGTTTCACCAGCGTCGTCCCAATTGTGCGCCATCTCATGGACAATAGAGTTAGACTGCACGGCCAATGATATTGCCGCATCCCCGTTCACCGTGATGTAACGATCGCCATTGAAAAATTCGTAATTGGAGGCGATGGTGGTATTGCCTCCCACTGCGCCTTGGGCGTAACGGCCGAATGCCAGCGGCAGACCATTACCGAGAGAGTCGCGAAGGATTCGGCTCGAACCCGTTACGTTCTGCAGCCAGCTAAATGATGTCTCTTCGAAAAACTGGATCTCGGCATCCGTCCAGTTAGCTCCGTTCTGCGCGGAATAGAAGGTCAACAAGGCGTCGTTTGCCTGCTGATCGACAATCGAATCTTGCAGTCCGCCGGGATCGGGAAAAAACAGGTCACCGTCATAAAAACCGTTTGAGAAATTGACGCCCGATCGATCTGCATAGATCCTGTCGTTTCCTAACCCGCCAGCCAGTGTGTCCTGCTCGTTTGCCGCGGTGTCAACCGTAAATCCGCCAATTAGAGCATCGTCTCCATCGCCTCCATTCAGATTGTCGATTCCGGCTTCGCCCAGGAGCCGGTCGTTGCCGGCCTCACCGAACAAAAAGTCGTTGCCACCGCGGCCGGAGATGACGTCATTACCACCCATGCCATAGATGTAGTTTGTAATGGAACTGCCTGTCAGTGAGTCGTCGCCGGAACTGCCGTAAATGTTTTCAAGAAAATCGGCATTGCTGGCTCTGACCGTCCGATGCGAATGCGTTGCCACGATCGCATTACTACCAGCCACGTTGTATTGAGCAGTAACACCTGTCGTAACCGACCCGAAATCGAGTCCGTCGCTCCCCTCATTGGCCTGTTCAACTACCGTGTCAGTTTCAGCTGCTCCGATGTCTCCGAAAAAGTAATTGTCGTTGCCTGCGCCACCGGTAAGTGTATCGTCTCCGGCACCGCTATTGAAACTGTCATTTCCCGCATCTCCAAACAGGTAATCGTTCCCTTGAACGCCCGAGATCACATCATCGCCGCCCAAGCCATAAATGTAGTTTGTTGTGGAACTGCCCGTCAGTGAGTCGTTGCCGGTACCGCCGTAAATGTTTTCAAGAAAAGCGGCACTGCTGGCTTTGACAGTCCGATTTGAATGCTGTGCCACGATCACATTGCTACCAGCCACGTTGTATGTAGCATTAACACCTGTCGTAACCGATCCGAAATTAAGTCCGTCGCTCCCCTCATTGGCTTGTTCAACGACGATGTCCTCTTCACTTACTCCGACGTCTTCGAAAAAGTAATAGTCATCGCCCACGCCGCCGGTAAGCGTATCACCTTCGGTACCGCCATTTAAACTGTCATTGCCCGCATCTCCGACCAGGGTGTCGATACCTTGAAGGCCCCAGATCACATCATCTCCGGTACCGCCATTCAAACTGTCATTTCCCGCATCTCCAAACAGGTAATCGTCCCCTTGAACGCCTGAAATCACATCATTGCCACCCAGGCCATAGATGTAGTTTGTTATGGAACTGCCTGTCAGTGTGTCGTTTGCAGTACCGCCGTAAATGTTTTCAAGAAAGGCAGCACTGCTGGCTTTGACAGTTCGAAACGAATGTGTTGCCACGGTCACATTGCTACCAGCCACGTTGTATGTGGCATTAACACCTGTCGTAACCGATCCGAAATTAAGTCCGTCGCTCCCCTCATTGGCCTGTTCAACTACCGTGTCGGTTTCAGTTGCTCCGACGCTTTCGAAAAAGTAATAGTCGTCGCCCGCATTGCCAGTCAAAGTGTCGCTTCCCGGGCCTCCATTCAAACTATCATTGCCCGCATCTCCAACCAGGCTGTCGTTGCCCTGAAGGCCCCAGATCACGTCATTGCCACCCAGGCCATTGATATAGTTTGTTATGGAACTGCCTTTCAGTGAGTCGTTGCCGGTACCGCCGTAAATGTTTTCGAGAAAGGCGGCACTGCTTGCTTTGACAGTCCGATCCAAATGCGTTGCAACAATGGCATTACTACCAGCCACGTTGAATTGAGCAGTAACACTTGTCGTAACCGTTCCGAAATGGAGTCCGTCGCTCCCCCCATTGGCCAATTCAACGACCGTGTCCGTTTCAACCACTTCGATTCCGACATTATCGAAAAAATAATAGTCGTCCCCCGCGCCACCGGTATGCAAATCACTTCCGGTACCGCCATTCAAACTGTCAGCGCCAGATCCGCCATTGAGTGAATCGTTACCCGCCCCACCCCACAAAATGTCATTTGCACTTCCACCAGTAAGCGTGTCGTCACCGATTTGACCTCGTAAATACGCGGAAACGTTAACGCTGACCGAGAATGTGTCGTTTCCATCACCGGCAGAGGCGTCGATTCGAACCACATTTGCATAATTGAAAGACTGGTTATAGGTTTGACCTGGCGTCTGAAGCTGTACCGCGAAAGAAAGGGAGTTTAGTTGGTTTACCGTCAAATCGTCATTGCCGGTCGAGCCTTCTACCATTACCCATTTGTTGACACTGTCGTACGTGATTCCCGCGAGCAAAATTCTTGGGTCCAGTCGATCATAGGACGGACAGATAGAACCCTTGTGGGAAGAACGGCGAATGGCATTGCGGGATTTTTTTTGTCGTGACATATCTGGCCTCGCGTTATAAAGAAGAAATTGAGACTGTACACGTTTGGAAGTGGCTTTTGCGGAAAGAACTAGAAGCGGCTCCTTATGGAAAGAACTGGACGTGATTTCTTACGGAAAGTATCGGGAATGTTTTTTATGGAAAGTTGGAAGCGTTATTCGATGGAAAGAATTGGCAAAGGCCTTCGACAGTAGCAACTGGAAGTGGACGGAATGAACTGGCAGGGGCGTTCCGCGTTAGTCGTTCTAGTCAACTCACGGAACCGAAAATTGGAAAGTTAAGGAATCATTTCGATCAAATTGATTTAGGTCAAGTCTCGATTCGAAAAAAATTTTCGAATTCTGTTTTTTTGTGGGGTCGATTTTCCTGGCGGGTTTTAGGTTGGGTTTTTGAGGCATGGTTTCAGCGCATTGATTCGCATAATGGAAGGACCAACTCGCATGTGAAATTCTGCGGATCGGCTCCTTACGGAGGTTTCGGCAATCAATGGCCGGACGAATCTTCAATCTCGATCGTTGACTGTCGTTGACGATTGACAATAAGCCGGGTTACATCGGGTCGTGAATAATGTCCGACTGGATCAAAATTCTGACGTTCTTCATAAACTCGATTGAAGTCCAAATTGCAGAACAACAACGACTCTTTATCAACCACAGGCTCCAGCACCCACTCTCCATCCGGCCCGGCAACACACGAACCTCCATTGGCCAGCACATCCGGCGCCCGCATCATGATCCGCTCCAGATGGGGTGTTTCGGCGGGAAAATCATCTTTCGTCATCATCGAAGAAACGGATACCACATAACTTCTCGATTCGCGAGCAATGAATCGAGTGATGTCTTTGGTGTTGTGCGAGCTTCCCGGCCAAACGGCAACATGCAAATCTTCTCCCTGTGCATACAAGGCCGCTCGCGGTAGCGGCATCCAGTTCTCCCAACAATTCAATCCGCCGACCGTAAACTGCTTCAATGAATGGACCTGCAATCCGTTCCCATCTCCCTGCGCCCAAGTCAATCGTTCGTCATAGGTGGGTTGCAATTTTCGATGTATCGACTTGATTTCGCCATCTTTGTCGATGTAAACGAGACTACAGTACAGGCTGTGTCCCCCACGATCTTTCGCCCGTTCGATTACACCCAGGTAAACAGCTATTCGATGTTCACTGGCAATTCGGCAAACTCCATCAAGTTCACCCGCTTCAATCTGGATCGAATTTCTGGCGTAATGGGCATGCAGCTCTTTGTTGACTTTTGTGTCCCACTCAGCACCGTCAGTCAAAGCCAGCCAAAACGGATATCCAGGCACAACACCTTCGCCAAAGACGACCAATTCAGCCTCTTCAGCAGCGGCTTGCAAGATGGTCCTCTGGACCTTTTCCAGTGTTGCCTGTTTGTTCAACCAGACGGGAGCAATCTGGGCCAAGGCAACTCGTAATTCGTTTTCTTTCATTCTCGCTCAATTCGTCAGTAGTTGCGCGGACGTGCATGACGACGATAGCGTTGAAAAGGAACGAAGACAAGAAGGCCCCGGACTTCGCTCCGACGCCGTGAATCATAGTCGCCTTTCGCTCCGCGAAAGTAGCGGGCGCTATTACATGCCTAACAGAATCGATCAACAAATTTATTCGAAAGTGTTCGAATAGACTCACAGCCTTCCACAAAAGTTGCGCTATGTCCTACGCTACTTTCGCAGGAGCAAAAGGCGACTTTCGATGCGGCAACTACCGCCAGTTCACCTGGTTATTCCCCGCTCCGCCGAACAGACGATTCTTGTTGCGGACTCCGAACAGCCTATCATCGCCGTCGCCGCCATAGATCCAGTTCCAGCCTGCACCGCCGTCCAGGTAATCGTTGCCACCCAATCCGTACAGGCGATCGTTGCCGGCGCCGTCGATTAACACGTCGCTGCTTGCACCGCCAAACAAATCATCATCACCACTTTCGCCGTATAACCAGTTCATGTTGTTCGAACCAAAGATCGTGTCGTTTCCTTTGCCACCGAACTGTTCGGTCGTCATCCGAACATTGTTGGCAACGTTGATGCGGTCGTTTCCGTAGGATCCGTTCGTCACGACGTGATACA
>JBEBGH010000186.1:0-10321 GCA_040081565.1 Pirellulaceae bacterium | reverse complement strand
TCACATAGGTTACGAACAACTTTTGGACGCCTTTTTTGTTGCGTTGTCGGCTCACAACGAATCTGCCGATCAGTCATGTCAACCAACAGGAGATTATATCGCATGCAACAGTTCATTAGTGTCTTTGCAACCATACTTGTCCTTTTTGCAAACGTTCAACTTCGGGCAGACGTCATCGCCTCATCGTTTAGCAATTCAACTTTTGCTCAATTTAAGACATTGACCGACAGCGATTCGTCCATTTCGTCCGTCGGCACAATCACTTCTTTTGTAACGATCGACAATTCGTTCACTCGATCACTGCTGCAGTGGTCTTGGGGTGGGAGGTTTCTCACCGGCGAAAGTACATTGACCGCAGAAAAGACAATTGCCGCAAGACCGGGAGGAGCTCATCTAGCGACTTCAAGTTTCATTTTTCAGTTTACAACCGATTCCGCGATGGTCTTGGACATGGCGGGGACGTGGGGATTCAATCCCGTCACAACACCGGGGGGGGATTCGATCACGATGACACTGGTCGGGTCAAGTGGAACCCTTTACTCAGATTCGACAAGTCTCAACACCGGACTCACATCCGACAATTTTGGTTATCTGGCAACCAT
Organism: Pirellulaceae bacterium; assembly: GCA_040081565.1. GTDB lineage: Bacteria > Planctomycetota > Planctomycetia > Pirellulales > Pirellulaceae > BJ22. The sequence goes on along the minus strand of JBEBGH010000186.1, from coordinate 9,719 downwards.
TGCGCCAGATTCGTACACATTGACGATCTCCGGAACTTTGACCGAAACGATCAACAACGCTGCGTCTGCCCAAGGTGCCTGGGCATTCCAAAGATTCAGCATTGCGGTTCCCGAGCCTTCCGTCGGGATCGGCCTGCTTCTCTATTTGATGGCGATCGTGGGCAGGTTTCGATTGCGAGTTGCAACGCCTTAGTTGCATTTGCGCGCAACTCGGGGTTCAAGAAACGCCCAATCGTCGGAGTTGACGGTGTCTAAATCGGCAGGGTTTTCGATTGTCCCAAATGCGGCCGAACCCACGGACAACAGCCGTGACGAAGTCTAATAGAACGTAGCCCCTCGGGATCCCCTCGGGATCAACCCTTTCGAACTTTCTGACTTTCTCGCTAACAAGCGTTGTTCGTTAACAATCTGGTTGCTCACGGCCCCCTGATCCCTTTGATTTTTCCGGCTTAATAATATTGATGCCGAAGGCAGTTGCCATATTTCATTGATGGTAGTCTGCATGTGTCGGTTTCTTTGGGGGAAATTTCATGATCAAGACATTCGAAGAAGCCTACCGATTCGTGTTGAAGCAGAAAATTTGCACCGTATTTGGCAGCAAGACTTCACCCTATGAATCTTTGTGGGACAACACCGCTTTGTCGGAGAAGAAACCCAAGGCGGGAGGATGGACCCCGAAAGTCATGGCCGTCTGGGACTGGAAAACCAGAATTCCCCAAACCTACCCGGATTCAATTTTCTACGGAAAGGTCCAGGGCGGAGATGCCGTGTTAATGGAGATGAAGTATTTCCGCGACAAGCATTACCCGGCAGCATTTCAACCCGTGACGGAACTGGACCTGCTTTCGCAGAAAGTTTATGACATGATCCGCCTGGAACCTGCGTACACGGGACCACTTCGCACACGTGCAATCAAGCAAGCGGGCTGTACAAAGAGCCAGTTTGAAACGGCACTCAAGAAACTGCAGATCAGCCTGAACATCGTTCGCTCGAACGACCCGAAAATGGAAAACGATTTCTGGCTACCCATGCGCGAAGTGCACTTGGAAATTGTGCGCCGTCGCGAATCTCCATGAATCAAATTTGGGTTTTTGTTTGATTGGATGAACATGGTCGGCAGAATGCAGGACTAACTGGCAGAAGAAATTTGAAACACCGAGGCGCAAAATACGCAGAGACTAGCCACTGTTTTCTACCGACTACTTCCAGGGGCCTTCCTTCGTCACGCTCAAAAAAGACTTCCCGTCATGCCGGAAGAGTCCCAACCAACCACCACACCAAAGCCGTCCTTCACGGTCTTCAAAAAAGGACTGGATCGCACTACTGGTCAGGCCTTCTGCATTCTGAAAATTGGCAAAGGACTTTCCGTCGTAGCGGTACACGCCAAAATTCTCGATGGGGAACCAGACGTTGCCTGCTTTGTCTTTGAACAAACTCCACGCCTCAACTCCGTTGACCCCGTCGTCTGTGCCGATGTGGGTGAATGTTTTTCCGTCCCAGCGACAAACACCATTGTGGTGCGTGGCGAACCAGAAATTTCCATCGTTGTCTTCCAGAATGTCGTTCACCGAGTCATTGCAAAGTCCATCTTTCTCCGAAAGATTGGTAAGTGTTTCGCCGTCCTGCACATAAGCGCCGCCATTGGTTCCAAACCACATCCGTCCCTTGCTGTCCTGCATGATCGAGTGGACGATGCGCGCACTGGTCACGCCACGGATTTGATCAGGCTTTGACTCTGGCAGGTCAAACCGAGTGAACTTTTCACCGTCGAAACGACATGCCCCCTGCAGAGTACCGATCCAAATAATGCCTTTGCTGTCGATTGTGATGCTCCAAACGTCGTTGCCGATCAGGCCCTCCTGCTGGGTATAATTGACAAACGATTTGCCGTCATATTTGGTCAATCCCCCTTCCGAGCCGAACCAGACATTGCCCTTCTGATCTTCGACGATCCCCCGCACTGCAACACCGCCGAAACCTTCTTTGGTAGAGAAGTACTCGAGTTTTTCTCCATCGAACCGGGCGACTCCATCGCCATTCGTGCCGAACCACAGATTGCCGCCGCTGTCCTGAAATATCCTTCGTACGAATTGGCTGATCGGTTTCGTGCGTTGCAGAAACTGGAGCCCACGCTCATAGTTCGACTGCTGGATTTCCTTTAGCCTCGTCTCATCAATAGTGGTGTCTTGTTGATTTGTCTTTTCCTGTCCATTGCAGATGTTACTGAATGTCAACAAAACAGCAGCGAAAAGCAAAGCAAGGTAGCGGGTGTTTTGGTGGTTCATGTACGGAATCAGGTTGAATTGGATTTTCATAGAAAACTTGGTCGTAGATTTTTGAAACAATGTGTTAACTAGGACACCGGTCATGGGTTTGCTTCTGTGCTTTTTTGTTTGTAGAGAATTAGGATTTCATTTGCCGGCGGATTTGTTGCCGCCATTTGTGACCGGGTTTGATTGTTCCTGCCCGCCGCAGAAGGCGACGGCGACGAAAACACTGACGATGGAAACAACGATGGACTTGGGCACGAAAGTCCTGACTGGGGGAAAAAAAGTGTCGGACACAACTGCACCCGATTCTAATCTTTTCGACCAGTCCGTCTCCGCCACAAAAAGTAAAAACGAGTAACGCGTTTGTAACAAACCCTGCGTCTTCACGTCGCGGATCCTTGGATAACTCAAGGACGACCCGATGATCTTCGCTCGGCCAGTGATTTGATCACGCGACCAGTACTGCTCAATTATTCGGTGAACATATTTGAGGACTTTGGGCTCGTTTTCGAAGAACCTGCGCCGCACTTCTGCGCGAGAATGAGTCAAGGAAGGCCTGTAGCCGTCCGAACAAGTATTGCGTTTGAGCTCTCTGATGATTGAAGCCCAATGACGTCCTAATCGCCATGGCAGGCCCAGAGGGACCAAAAGACGAAAGACCTCAAGGGAAAAGTGGAACTGGCCAGCCGTAGGGTGGTCGACACGCTAAACCGTATGAGCGAGATTTTTCTTCCGCGCGATCCACTGCTCAGGTCCGCAGGCGTCTTTCCGACTTACTATTGGTTTGTTCGCGAAAACGACGACAAATGCGACCAGTATTTAAGGGAGTTTTTGACGGAGTTTGAAAAAACCAGAAAAGATAATCGGGAATTGGCGAACGAACCTGCGAAAGCGGCAACCGCCGATACTGAACTTTTGACTTTCGACAGATTTAACCGGAGCACGGACGACGAGCGCAGCCACGACGAGCGGCACAAGATTCTTGCATCGCGTTTCAAAGCATACGTGAGAAAAGTAAAGGGGTCGATGAAACGGGGACTAACTCGAGTGGCATCAGTCGTTTCGTAAGTCATAAAGCGACAAAATGTTGCTTCAAAGGATTCGTGGGTTTGAAAGGAGGTTGTATTTTTTCGGTCTGCTTTTTTGGTACCCGTCGTCCGAATTGGTCAGGTCGATCAGGAACGATGACTATTGGACACAGAGTTTTACCGTGGCTTGCAGAATCTTTTATGTGGCGCCATTGAGATGAAGTCGGTCCACACGGACCTACCAGAAAACCCCGCCAAAGCGTTTCGCTGCAAAGCCAATCAACCGCATGGTCGGTGTAACGAATGACGGGCCTGCGAGAGTACGTTCAGCTGACCGCCGTGGATTCGACAGGGTTGGAGTCTACTGCGACGAGTCGCTCCTCGAATGCACCAAAACTTGGGCTCCCCTGTAAGTCGTGAGAAAAAGCCATAAAATGAGATCGGTCAAGCAAACCGAGATCTTTCTAAACGCGGGGAAATCGTGGCTCACGCGATCGATACCAAGTCGTCCATTAATCCGCCTTCAAGCAAACACACGCAACCTCCCCGTCAACTTTGGCAGATTGAAATTGCCAACGTTCCAGGGTTCCCGGATCGGATGGCGCAGCAGGCCCTTGCGGCGGCCATTGAATTGGGCCTGCTAACGGATAACGCCAAGGCTCAAATCGTTTCGCGCCGAGGCTTTTTGCTCGAGGGTCCACTGTCTGCAGACCAGGTTCGTCAACTGTCAGCCCAGCTCCTGGCTGAACCGGTTGTCCACCAATTTGAATTCGGCCAGGTTGGCGACAGCCGTTTTACAAATGTCGATGCGGCGGCAATCACGCTCTATGTTTTACCCAAGGCTGGAGTGACGGATCCCGAAGCGGAAAGTGCTACCATGGCAATCCGAGAAATGGGATTTGCCATCGAGCAGGCTCGCACGTTTCGTAAATTCACTCTTGTCGACGTCGATTCAGCAACCAGTCAAAAAATTGCCAATCGCGTCCTGTGCAATGAATCGATTGAAGAAATCGTGTGGGGCCCTTTGCACTTGGAGCAACTTGCCTTCGGGGCCAAATACAACTTTCGCGAAACGCGGATTCCCCTGTTGAATGCGAGCGACGAAACTCTCCAGCAAATCAGCCGCGAGGGACAACTGAGCCTGACGCTGGTCGAAATGCAAACGATCCAGCGACACTTCCAGACCTTGGGACGCGACCCGTCCGATATTGAATTAGAGACCATTGCACAAACTTGGAGCGAGCATTGCAGTCATAAAACACTCGCTGGAATGGTGACCTATGACGACGGATCACAACGTCGCGAGTTCAAGAACCTGCTCAAGGAAACGATTTTTGCAGCCACGCAGAATATCCGCCGCGAGTTGGGAGCAAACGATTGGTGCGTCAGTGTCTTCAAGGACAATGCTGGCATCGTGAAATTTACGGATGAATACAATGTGACCTTCAAGGTCGAAACGCATAACCGCCCGTCGGCGATCGAGCCCTATGGCGGAGCCAACACAGGGCTCGGCGGCGTCATCCGCGACACGATGGGAACTGGGTTGGGAGCCAAGCCGGTTTGTAGCACCGATGTTTTTTGCTTTGCTTCGCACGATCGCGACTTCGATTCTCTGCCGCCCGGCGTGTTGCATCCCTTGCGAATCATCAAAGGCGTTGTGGCAGGCGTTCGCGACTATGGTAATCGGATGGGAATTCCCACGGTGAACGGAGCCGTGTGCTTCGACGACCGTTACCTTGGAAACCCGATGGTCTTTTGTGGTAACGTCGGCTTGATTCCGCATAAGCTGAGTTTCAAACACGCCCAGCCCAATGACCTGATCGTTGTGATCGGGGGACGGACTGGTCGCGATGGTATTCACGGCGCGACATTTAGTTCGGTCGAGTTGACCGAGAAAAGCGAAAAGGTCAGCAGTGGTGCGGTGCAGATCGGTAACGCCATCGTTGAAAAAATGGTTCTCGACGTAATGTTGGCCGCCCGCGATCGGGGCCTTTACAACGCGGTCACTGATTGTGGTGCCGGTGGATTCTCCAGTGCCGTCGGCGAAATGGGAGAAGAAATTGGAGCAGAAGTTTGGCTCGAACGCGCTCCGCTAAAATACGCGGGACTTTCACACACCGAGATTTGGATTTCCGAAGCTCAAGAGCGGATGGTTTTCGCGGTGCCCGAAAAACACTGGGCGGAATTCGAGAGCCTTTGCCGATCTGAATCGGTGGAAGCAACAGCGATCGGAAGATTTGTTCCCACTCACCAATTGACATTGAAGTACAACGATCAAGTCGTCGGCGAATTGTCGATGGAATTTTTGCATGGTGGCCGACCCCCAGTCAAACGATCGGCGACCTATCGGGTTAACCCACCAAAACCCTTCGACGCCTCGCGGATCGCTCCCGAACGTTTCGGCGAGATCTTGCACAAGATTCTGGCAGCCCCCAATGTCGCCAGCAAGCATTGGATCATTCGCCAATATGATCATGAGGTTCTCGCCGGCAGTGTCATCAAGCCACTGGTGGGAGTAAACAACGATGGTCCTAGCGACGCTGCGGTGGTTCGACCGTTGCTCGACAGCGAGCGAGGAATCTCGCTATCGTGCGGCATGAATCCGTTGTTTGGAGACCTTGATCCCTATCACATGGCCGCCAGCAGCATTGACGAAGCCATTCGCAACAGCGTTGCAGTCGGCGCAGATCCGCAACGGATTGGCATCCTTGATAATTTCTGTTGGGGCTTTACTGATCGACCGGAAACTTTGGGTTCACTGGTTCGTGCAGCGATTGCATGCCAGGAAACGGCCGAAGTGTTCCAGACGCCTTTCATCAGCGGCAAAGACAGCCTCAACAACGAGTTCAGCTATACCGACGGCAATGGAACACGGCAGACCATTTCCATCCCCTGTACGCTGTTGATCAGCGCAATCGGCCAAGTCCCAGAGGTGAGCCGTGCGGTGACGATGGATTTGAAGAAAGCGAACAACCTGTTGTTTGCTGTCGGAGTGACGGGTGCGCACCTTGGCGGATCGCATGCAACGCTCGTTCTTGACCAACATGGAATGGGCCAAGTTCCCACGGTAAACGCGCCGCGAGCCAAGTCGATCTTTGCCGCGCTGCACCGGGCTATCAACGACGGCCTGGTCCGCAGTTGTCACGACCTGAGCGAGGGCGGTCTGTCGGCCTGCGTCGCGGAAATGGCATTCGCTGGCGGCTTAGGCGCGACAATTGATGCGAGCCTGTTGCCGGTCGAAGCGAACGAAAGCCTCACGGCCTTCGCGCGACTCTTTTCGGAATCCAACAGCCGATTCCTTTGCGAAGTCGAACCACAGAACCGCGATAAGTTCTTGGAACTGTTCCCCGCGAACACGGCAGCGAAAATCGGTTCGGTGACTGAGTCGTCGCAAGTAAAAATCACCGACGGGGCGGCGACTCTAATCAACGAATCGCTGGCCGCATTGAAACTGTCCTGGCAAAAAACTTTTGATTGGAAATAAAGATGGCCCAGCCACGTGTTCTGGTCTTGCGATCTCCCGGTACCAACTGCGATGCCGAAACGGCATATGCGTTTGAAATGGCAGGCGCTCGGGCCTCGCACCTGCACATCAACGAATTACGCGAACGCCCGGAGTTGCTGGACGGATTTGAAGTCGTTTGTTTTCCCGGCGGTTTCAGCTATGGCGATGATTTGTCGGCGGGGCAAATCCTGGCATTGCAAGTCAAGAGTCGCCTCTTCGATCGACTTTCGCAGTTCCCGGAACAAGACAAATTGATTTTGGGGATTTGCAACGGCTTTCAAGTCTTGGTAAAAACCGGATTGATTTTTTCTGCCGACGACCAAGGCTTTCCCGCCACATTGACGTGGAACACAAACGGTCGATACACCGATCGCTGGGTTCGCTTAGTCCCCGGCAACAGCGAATGTGTGTTTCTGAAAGATGTGGAGCAAATGTATCTGCCGATCGCGCACGGCGAAGGCCGGTTTGTGGCTCGCAACGAGGCGACGCTGGCCGAACTGAATTCCGAGGGGCAATTTGCGTTGCGCTATTTCAGCAACGGAACCTCTGACAATCCCAACGGCTCGGCCCTGGATATTGCCGGTTTGTGTGACCCGAGTGGTCGGATCTTTGGCTTAATGCCGCACCCCGAGCGGCATATTCATCCAACCCAGCACCCACGCTGGACCCGCGAGGGACTGAGTGAACGTCCTGACGGCCGGGCGATCTTCGAAAACGCCGTCGCATTTTTCGCGTGATGATGAAGAAGAATCTGCGCGTTCAACGGTCAGAACTAGCGGAGTTTCGTTTGGCCCTTGTCGAGCACCACAATTCGATCGGCGATGACGTGGTTGATTTTCAATTGCTGGTTGAAGCCTCGCGTGCCCGTCACTCCGATTTTCGCGTTAAGGTATCGGTGCAGGTTTAAGCCGGGGGATGGTTCCAGCACGCAGATGATTTTACCGTTGTCATCCTGTAAGGCATAAGCCGTTTCATCGCGGCCGCTGTTTCGCGTCAATTGACTGAGCCAGCCATAGGCGTCGTAAGTAGTTCCGAATTGGACCGAGTCGTCCACTCCCGTCCCGACTTTTCCTGAGGTCGCGGGCAAGCGGCGATTGCCGACATTGTACTTCACCAAATTAGATTGGGTTGCACGCAGGCGATCAACCTTCTCGATCAAGCGTCGTGCATGGACCTGTTCGGCAGGCGAAGCGGCCGTTTCCTGAACCTGCAGCAGTCGATCAGAAAATGAATTCAGATTCCAGGATTCTGCAGGCTTGATGATTTCCGACGCCAACTCAATGTCCAGTCTTTGTAATCGTTCTGACATGAGTTCATTGCCCACAGTTGGTGCAAGCGTGGCGGTCGAGACGTCCATGTCGGACACCTGACTGCCGTAAGTGCTGCCGCTGAACGATGAGGTGGTTGTTGAAGAATTGTTTGTCAGCGAATCCGCAGTTGGTTGCCGATAGCCGTTCAAACGGACGGAAGTCAACGAGTCGTTATTGGCCATCCGCAACGGGACTTTCGCCCGCCGCCAACCGAGGTTGTCGGCACTTCCACTTTCAACGACTTCCCGATCATCGGCGAACGGGTCATCGAGAATGTCCGTGGCTTGGGTCTGTCGCACGTCCGGGGAATCCTCGAACGGTGCGTCCAGCGATGAGGACGTTGCCGATTTTGTGCCCAAGGCAAATGGCTTTGCCCGATCATTGGTTTTGCCAACAAGAGTGGTTTTGGTGTCGGGCGTCATGAGATCAGCGCGTCTCATCCATCGGAATTCTCCCGGCGGCGGTTCGATTTGATACCACAGGGTCGAGAAGCCTTCGGTGGTTGGATAACTGATTTCTCCCAACAACGCCACCTCTTCGCCTTGTTTTAGTTTGATTTGCCAAAGTGGTTTTTCCACCGGACCTAACTCTGTTCCGACCCAGACTTGTACGTCGCCTGACTTGCAACGTCCCTTCGTTTCGCTCAAGACTTCGATCATGTCGGCCGGAATCATACTGAAGCTGCCATCCACCGGTCGAACTGCACACCAATCGCCAGGGTCATGACGGAAAACTTCCACCAATGTTCCCTTGGTCAATTTTGAGGTGGCGTAATGTTCGTCCCCTGGTCCACTGCGAACCGACACATCGTCGCGCAACGCATAAGCAGTGTATGGAAACGTCAGATTGCGATTCTCCGTTTGTGCTCCTGCGAAACTAACAGCGCCGTGCACCAGCAGCCATGAGCCCAGCAGGACAGCGCACCGCATTGAGAAAATTGACTGGCGTTTTTTGGAAATGGATTGACACATCGCAAAGGCCTGGGCAAAAGGTGATGCAACCGATTGAATTGCTCGATATTCCGCGTGGCTTGTAGAGGAAAATGCGGCTTGCGACAAGAGATTTTGCCTGCTCTGCAAAAACCGTGGCAACTTGACCCATTCGGTTCCACGCAGCTAGCTAACCTTATGGGTGTGGTTTGGTAAAATGGAAAAGGAACAAGAGCAAGCAGTGTCGGGCGATCGGGAATGTTTCGTGCGAAACTTTCGCATTTCCGCCCCGTACATTCCCGGAGGCAACTGGCGTTGGCGAAAGTATTACAAGCAGAATGTCCGATTTGCGAGGCGATTACTTCGTTCGAAGAAAATCAGCCGAAGATCAAGTGTCGCCAGTGCCATCAGTGGTTTACTCCAGAAAATGCAGTTGAATTCGAACTGCCGTCGGCTGCGTTAATCGTCGCCTCCAAGTCCGAGCCTGAAACACCAGCTCCGGACGATTTACCCAAACCCGCTGCAGCCGAGATCCTTCCTCCAGCGATTTCGCCGCCTCCACTGCATTCTTCGCCTCCTCCGAGTCCGCCGCCATCGCCGCCTCCTTCGAATCCGCCTGTGCTTACAATTGCGACTCCTCGAGATGAATTCTTGAGCATCGGTGCCGAGCACTCTAC
>JBEBGH010000531.1:0-2734 GCA_040081565.1 Pirellulaceae bacterium | reverse complement strand
GAAAAAACGACAATCCTTGGGGACTTCCTCAAATTGTACTGCAATCACGGAATTGCCAAAAACAAATTTCGTGTTTTCAATGACATTCCGGAAAAGAAAAGTTGGCTACTGTATCTTCGGCGGCAGTATCATTCGTCGGAGTTTGACGGTCCAAAATCACCACGGAGTACCTGGTACCGGACTTCCGGAGAAATTATTACAAAACTCCGGAAAACCTAACGAACGAGGTTTTGGCAAAGCCCGCAGATGATCAAAAATGATACAAATGTTTAATTTTGATACGCGCAAAATAAAACAGGTTGCTGGATTCAGCAACCTGTTTCAGAATAAATATCCATCATTTCGGCCTTGGTTAAGCTTGTGACCTAACCAAAGCACTGCCTCGTCTCTGTTCCGCCCCCGTTTTCGTTGACTTTCTCAACCAACGGACTCGAGGGAGGTCCACTTCCGATTTTGTACAGATGCAAACGGTAGGCCAAACGGAAAAAATGCTTAAGGAAAATGCCAAGCAGGGACCGCAGCCAGTCGTTTTTGGTGCACCTCGTTGCTGCCGGCTAGGGTTAAGCAAATAGCGGCGATCGCGCTTCACAGCTCAATGGGTTCGTCGTCATGTTTTCCAGAATAGCCGACGATCCAAGCAAATATTGCAGCGATTCCCAATGCGATACAGGGTGCTGCGGCAACTAACGGAATGAACAGGCCGATTTCGGTAATGGATTCGCGAGTGACGGAGAAAAATAAGTAGCCGACCAGCGAAAACCAAGCGGCTAAAACTGAGGTCAAGACAAACAAAAAGCGAATTGAAAATTTGAAGTTCATTGGCGGTCTAAGATTTCTTCCTGCAGTATCGCTGCTGTGGGCGAAATTGCAATCGCCAGATGATGTGCTTCGATTTCTTCGCGAAATTGGCTGACTTTTTCCGGATCCACGGCAGCATCCCTTTCGCCCGTGGTAACCGCTCCGCGAATTCCAATGATGTCAGGGCGAACGCCGATGGCCTCATTTAGACAAGCCAAATTGATCGAACCGGCCAGCGCGAATTCCACACCGGCCTGGACACTTGTTTCTCGAAGAGTCAGTATTCGCTGCGGAGTAAGATAATGAAAGAGACTTCGTCCGTTCTTCACGAAAGTATCCAACAAGAAAACCCTGACTCCCCGTCCAATCGCAAACTCTAAAATCGACTCAGGCGATGGGCTGCCAGCCATATCGTCGTCGGCATAAGCGACCGCGACAGGAGTAGTGAAGTTCGGCAAACACTCGAAGGCTGACATCAACAGCCGTTTCCACCCTTTTTTATTCCTCATTCCTGACAGGCCGATTTTCGCGTAATCGACGGCTGCCAGATCTCGTTGCCAATTGGTCGGGTCCACGGAAATTAGTTCACCCAGCGCCACGCTCAATTGGCGATCCGTTCCCAAAAAATCACGGACCTCGCGCACCACGTTGATCGCGACGGCACCCAACGGCCCGTTGCGAGGTTCTTTCAGATCTACGATATCGATGGCGGCGAGTGGCACCGAAACGACTTCCGCCAAGCTGCGAAAACTGACGAGCAGCCGCGGACAAGTCGGTCGATCGAAGAAAAGGGCCATAATGGTTCAGCCTGCAAACTACTGGCGAAAAGTCAATTTTCCTTGTAGCCTTTAGGGTCAAACGACTTCGAACCATGATCCTCGTTTCACGACCCGAAAACACGGTTCCAAGATCACACGATTGGCCGGAACCGTCAAGGTCCCGGCATTTTGCCTCAACAGAAAATTATCAGCCGGACCCATGGTCTTGAATTTCGAGCATATCGTCGACAATCAACAACTCATTGACTTCTGCAAGCGGCAGGCGAAATGCGAATACGTGGCGTTTGACACGGAATTCGTTTCCGAGAATCGATATCGACCGCAATTATGTCTTGTTCAGGTGGCTACCTCACAATCGCTGGCCATTATCGACACGTTGACGATTACGGACATGCGCCCGTTTTGGGATTTGATTTGCAACCAAGTCCCGCTGACGATCACGCATGCGGCACGCGAAGAGTTTCTCTTCTGTTATCGGGAAATGAAGACCCGACCGGCAAAGTTAATTGACTTGCAAATGATCGCCGCGTTCGTTGGTCTGGAGTTCCCAGCGGCTTACAGTTCGCTGGCCAACCAGTTGCTGGGCGAGCGATTGTCCAAAGGCGAAACTCGTACCGATTGGCGCCAACGTCCGCTTTCGAAAAAACAGATTCAATACGCCTTACAAGACGTCGAGTTCCTGTTCCCGATGTACGAAGTCCTGAATCAACGACTCGTCGAACTTGGTCGCGAGGCCTGGTATGTCGAAGAGATTGACTTTTGGCAGCGGCGGATGGAAGAAATTGAATCGGAACCGCAATGGCAACGACTCCCCGGACTGTCGAAGCTCAGTCGACGGGAATTGTCGATTGTGCGGGAATTGTACCTGTGGCGTGAAACGGCGGCTCAGAATCGTGAGCGATCGCCGCGACGAATTCTGCCCGATGACTTGCTGATCGAAATCGCCAAACGAGGTGAGTTTCAGACGACGAAATTAACAGCGATCCGCGGCTTGACTCAACGCGTGAGCGCACGCTGCATTCCGGAAATCGCCGAAGTTGTCGAGAAAACCCTGCATTTGCCCGAATCCAAATTGCCGGAGAAGATTGCTTCATCGCCGTCGCCCAGCATCGGAATTCTGGGTCAATTCCTGACCACCAGTTTGAACTTGGTTTGCC
>JBEBGH010000530.1:0-2734 GCA_040081565.1 Pirellulaceae bacterium | reverse complement strand
TTCCCGCACGAATCAGCTTGGCGATTGCGCCTCCCATTCCCAATTCGGCATCATCCGGGTGCGGTGCGACAACCAAAATCTCTAGTTTTTCAGACACGCGATGTTTGCTTTCGTCTGGAAGGATTTTTGCTTCGGGCGAATGACGATCGGCTGGGCTTTTGTTCTAATCGTGTTTGGCCAAGCCGGAAAGTCGCATTACAGAAATTTATCATTTGCATCGCTAATCGACGAGGAGTCATCGTGAGCGAGTCATTGGAAAAACGATTGAATGAAGCCCTCGAGTTCATTCGTCAACAACGAGAGCAAATCGCGCGCCTCCGCGGCCGCTTGGATCGCTTGGAGAAGGTTGTCGACCTTTGTTTTTCCGACGACGATGGACTTTGGCTTTATCAAAATCGGGAAGAACGCTGCGACCCAAGTGTTCCCATTTTTGACGCCGAACGGGGAGCGTTTCATACCGCCCGATACTTATTTGCTTGCGATTATGTTGCGGGAAAGCGTGTGCTCGATATCGCGTGTGGCACAGGCTACGGCAGCCAATTGCTGGGCGAACAGGGCAAAGCCTTGGAAGTAATAGGTATCGATATCTCTTATGAGGCCGTTGGCTATGCAGCACGACGCCACTGTTCGGCGAACACTCGCTTCCTCGCCGGATCCGCAACAGAGATCCCGCTGCCAGACCACAGTGTTGATGTCGTTGTTTCGTTTGAGACCATCGAACATATCCCCGAAGATACCCAAGTGATTGCCGAATTCGCGCGAGTGCTCCCATCTGGCGGAACGCTTGTAATTTCGACTCCAAATAACTGGCCACTTGAAATTGCGCCGTTTCATACCAACGTGTACGATCGGCAGTCATTTCTGAAGCTTTTGGAAACCCAATTTTCCGTGGTTCAGCTTCTAAACCAAAACTCCGGCAGTTCGTTCAAATACAACCACCAACAACCCGCCGGCATCGTTGCGACCACGGACGAAAACGCAGAATTGGCCGAGTGTTTTATTGCAGTTGCAACAAAGCGATAGCCGCGGATCGCTTGCTGCCAAAATGGCATATGCGGTGTCGAATTGCTTGGAAATAGCTCGCTTCTCTTATTTTCTTAGGGTTTTTGCCACCACGCTCGTCTGGCACGGACTTTGCTTTCCTAATGTCGGCTCCCAAAAGGACCTGTCGATCCGTCACCGATTCCAACTCAAAAAGTCTCGGTTCGATGCCGTCCCGCGGGGAGCCGTTGACCAAAAACGACAACCAACAGCAGATAAACAAACACAACAAACTTAGTTTTTGAATGGAGAGCATGATGGCTCAAGGCGAAAAGATCATCGGCATTGACTTAGGCACAACCAACTCGGTTGTGGCGATTATGGAAGGCGGCGAACCCGTCGTTATCGCTAACCAAGAAGGCGATCGAACGACGCCCAGCGTCATCGCCTTCACCAAAGACGGTGAGACCCTGGTCGGCGCTCCCGCACGAAACCAACGCGTGACCAATCCTGAACGGACGATCTACTCCGTCAAACGCTTTATGGGTCGACGCCACGCGGAAGTCGGCAGCGAAGAAAAAATGGTGCCGTACAAAGTCGTTGGTGGTGCCAACGAATACGTGAAGATCCAAGTCGGCGATCAAACTTACACGCCGCAGGAGATCTCGGCCAAGACCTTGCGAAAGCTAAAGGAAGCCGCCGAGTCGTACTTGGGTCACAAAGTAAGCAAGGCCGTCATCACTGTGCCGGCGTACTTCAATGACGCTCAACGTCAGGCCACCAAAGACGCTGGTCAGATCGCTGGCTTGGAAGTTGCCCGTATCATCAATGAACCAACCGCAGCCGCGATGGCTTATGGTTTGGATAAGGGCAAGAAAGAACAAAAGATCGTTGTGTTCGACTTGGGGGGAGGAACCTTCGACGTTTCTGTCCTCGAATTGAACGACGATGAAGGCATGAAGGTCTTCGAAGTAATCAGCACCAACGGTGATACCCACCTCGGTGGTGATGACCTCGACGAAGTGCTGATTCATTATGTTGCCGATGAATTCAAAAAGTCCAACGGAGTTGATCTGCGCAAGGACGTGATGGCTCTGCAACGGTTGCAAGAAGCGTGCGAGAAGGCAAAGAAGGAACTCAGCTCACGCCAGCAGACGGACATCAATCTGCCGTTCATCACCGCGGATGCCTCCGGGCCAAAACACTTGCAAATGACGATCACTCGCAGCAAGTTCGAAGAACTCATCGACCCATTGATTGAACGCTGCCGCCGACCAGTAGAGCAGGCACTGAAGGACGCGAAGATGTCCCCAAGCCAAATCGACGAAGTGATCCTTGTCGGTGGCTCGACGCGTGTTCCCAAGGTTGTCGATCTTGTGAAGAAAATGTTCGGACGCGAGCCTCACAAAGGCGTTAATCCAGACGAAGTGGTAGCCGTTGGTGCGGCGATTCAAGGCTCGGTTCTGACCGGCGAGCGCAAAGACGTTCTGCTGCTCGATGTGACTCCGTTGACCCTTGGTATCGAAACCGAGCACGGAATCATGACGGCCCTTGTCGAGCGCAACACGACGATCCCGACCGAGAAGAAACAAGTCTTCAGCACAGCTTCGGACAATCAAACAGCGGTGACGATCCAAGTTCACCAAGGTGAACGCAAGATGGCCGCTGACAACCGGTTGCTCGGCAAATTTGACCTGACTGGAATTCCACCAGCTCCGCGCGGTGTTCCCCAAATCGAGGTCAAGTTTGACAT
>JBEBGH010000529.1:0-2746 GCA_040081565.1 Pirellulaceae bacterium | reverse complement strand
GATGAGCAGAGGCTGCGCGAGGTCGCTACGAAGTTAGCCGGGAACGAGACAGTCAGCTTTGACAGCTATGACCGCGACAATCTCTTAAACTGGATCTTGGCGAGTCGCGTGCAACAGCATCTCGGCATTGATGCGCCGACGGTTGTTTTCGATTGGCCGGAATCCCAAGCGGCGTTGGCGCGAACTCACAGAGAACCGGATGGGTTCATGGTGGCCGAGCGGTATGAACTGTATCTGGGCGGAGAAGAAATCGCCAACGGCTATCACGAGTTGCTTGATCCGAATGAGTTGCGACGCCGGAATCAGCTGAACAATGAGTTGCGGATTCGCGATGGTAAACGAGCCCTTCCTGACCAAAGTCGATTGTTGGAGGCCATGAAATTTGGCTTGCCGGCCTGTTCAGGAGTTGCCTTGGGAATCGATCGATTGGTGATGAAGTTGCTCGGTCTCACTGACTTGTCGCAAGTCATCGCGTTTCCGATTGATCGAGCTTAACCGCTGGGGCCGCTTTGCGAGGTCGAGACGTCGGTTTGCGAAAATGGCAACGCAATGCTTAGAATGGTCGCCTTGAGTCGTTGGCAGTCCACGCCAAAACTGAATTTTCTTTTTTGATTTCCTCTAGGCAGACAACATGAGAAGACCCGTCATTGCAGGCAACTGGAAGATGAACCTGAACGGCCAAGAAGCGGTTGCTTTGGCGACAACGATCGCTCGACAGGCCAACACCAGCCGCGCGGATGTGGTGCTTTGTCCTCCGGCTGTTTATTTGCAAGCCGTTCGAACTGCGGTCGAGAAGGAGATGCCCGCCTCAAAGTCGATCGGCGTCGGCGCTCAGAACGTTTACTTTCAAAAAAACGGGGCCTTCACCGGCGAGATCAGTATCGAAATGCTGCTCGACCTTGGGCTGACTCATGTTATTTTGGGCCACAGCGAACGACGGCAATTCATGGGCGAAACCGATGAAATCGTTAATCAAAAGTTGACGGCCGTTTTGAGTTCGGCATTGATCCCGATTCTATGCGTCGGCGAAACACTGGCTGAACGAGAGGCTGGGCAAACCATGTCGGTTGTCAGTCGCCAAGTGGAAGGGGCGTTTCGCGGCATTTCTGCGGAATTGGCGACACGTGTCATTGTGGCCTATGAGCCCGTTTGGGCAATTGGAACGGGGAAAACGGCCAGTCCAGCTCAAGCCCAAGAGGTTCATGGTGACCTTCGCAAATTGCTGGAAAAACGTTACAATTCCGGGCTTTCCCAAGCGGTTCGAATCCTTTACGGCGGGAGCGTCAAGGCGGACAACGCGGCAGAACTCCTGTCGCAGTCCGATATCGACGGGGCCTTGGTCGGCGGTGCGTCATTGCAGGCTGAAACTTTTTTGAAAATCATTGCCGCCGCTCAATGATTGTTGAGACTTAAATTAATCCATCGGAACATAAGAAATGGGTAGCCTTGGTTTGACATTTTTCTGGCTTCTGCTGTTGCTGACGTCGGTCTTCATGATATTGCTGATCTTGATCCAACGCGGTCGGGGAGGCGGTATTACTGGAGCACTTGGTGGAGCTGGTGGTCAAAGCGCGTTCGGGTCGAAGACCGGAGACGTCTTCACGAAGATTACGGTTTATACGGCGATCATCTGGATCATGCTGTCGATCCTGACGATTAGCTTTTTCAATCGACCGTTGGACCCCGATCCGATTGCCAAGCCGCCCGGAACAACGACCACCGCGCCAGGAACCGGAAAAATTGGGGAAGAGACAGATGGCGACGCTCCACAGCCTGGAACGTCTTTAGATGCGGGCGGGACTGATGTACCCAAAACCGACGAAACAAAGTCAGAGGATTCCAGCAAATCCGATCCGCCACTCACCGAAACGCCAAAAGCGGATGAGACGAAGACAGAATTGCCGAAAACTGACGAACCCAAGGCTGACGCCCCAAAGACCCCTGACGCAACTGGCGAGCAAACTCCTGCGTCCAAGGAAGGCTCAGAACCGCCAAAAACCGACGGCGACAAACTGCCGGGCGGCGGCAAATAATGATCGACCATTTATTTTGGCCGGTTGATTTTTTCGACGACAAAATTCTAACGGAGGTGGGATTTGCTGGTAAGCATGACCGGTCACGGTCAATCGTCGATTGAAAGCGAATCGCTCAGCGTTCACTTGGAAATTCGCACGATTAACAATCGTTTTTTCAAGGTCACGATGACCAGTGAGCTGCCGGCCGAATTGCAATCCAGTATCGAAGAGGCAATTCGGAAACGAGTCACTCGCGGCACGGTCAACGTCCGCGTGCAGATCGCGCAACAATTCGACACCTCCCAATTTCGCCTCAATGAAACCGCACTCGAGGCTTACCGCAAACAACTCGCTGACATGGGGCTGGGCGATTCCGTTTCGACCGACGCGCTCTTGATGTTGCCGGGGGTCGTGGCTGAACAAAAAATGTTTAGCGACGTTGAAAAGATTTGGCCGGTTGTTGAACGGGCTTTGAACGGGGCCCTCGATCGATTGGACGAGATGCGCTGCATTGAAGGCTCAGCCATGGCCGACAGTTTGCTTGAGAATTTGCGACAACTCGAAGAGTGCATGCGGCGGATCGATATTCTGGCTCCAAAAGTTGTCGAACAGTTTTCGCAACGATTGACGGAGCGAATCAATACTTTGTTGCAAAAGCATGACGTGTCCGTGCAAGCCAGCGATGTCGTGCGGGAGATTGGTATTTTTGCCGAACGTGCCGACATCGCCGA
>JBEBGH010000008.1:0-36608 GCA_040081565.1 Pirellulaceae bacterium | reverse complement strand
ATATTGGATCAGAAAGACATTCTTTCGAGGTGCGGTATGAATAAAAGCCAGTCGACCAAAGGTCGATCCCGAAAACTGACGATGACTCACGCAGCGCTGACCGAGGCGGCGGAGTGCTTACGAACCTTGGCCCATCCGGTGCGGCTGCGGATGATTCAGGTCCTATTGGGTGAGGCGAAACTGACTGTTTGCGAGCTGGCGGAAGCCTGTGAAATCAGTCAGCCCCAGGCCTCGGAGCACTTACGGCTGATGCAGCGCTGCGGTTTTCTTGGCAGCCAACGCGAAGGTCGCGAGGTGTACTATCAAGTCGTCGAGCCGCATTTGTCCGACCTGCTGACCTGCATCCAAAAGCGTTTTGGTTAATGCAAGGTCTCGCGAACAGCGCGAGTTCATTGCATCGGATCTTATCTCTAATTATTAGAGCGCACGAACATCATGTTATCAGTTGTTGGAGCTGCGATCATCGGATTGACCTTGGGCCTGTTCGGCTCTGGCGGATCAATCCTCACAGTTCCGGTGCTCGTTTATCTGCTCGACCGTCCCAGTAAAATCGCGGTGGCAGAAAGCTTGGCCATCGTGGGCATGATTTCCTTAATCGTGTCGGTTGTTCAACAACTTCGCGGACAAATCGCGTGGCGTTATGTTGTCAACTTTGGGCTACCGGCTATGCCGAGCGCATGGCTGGGCGCATGGCTATCACAATTCGTCTCCGATTCAGGGCAACTGCTGACGTTTGCGGCGCTGGTGTTAAGTGCAGCCGGACTCATGTTCAGAATCAACCCCGAGGCCTCGGCTGATTCGCCGCAGGCAGAACAACCGGTTCGGACTGGAATGCAGCCTTGGGTCATTTTGCAGGGCGTCATAGTCGGAATCATTACTGGCTTTGTCGGCGTCGGCGGCGGTTTTTTGATCGTTCCGGCACTAACGATTTTTTGCAAACTGCCAACTCGAACCGCAATGGGAACCAGTTTGGTAATTATCGTGTTAAACTCGGTCGTGGGGCTGTACAAGCATCTTGATAACCTCCGCGAGATGAATCAAAACATGGATTGGCAAATTGTTTTCCTGTTCGCTGGGGTAGGCTTGGCGGGTTCCTTCGTCGGCGAACGAATTAATCGCTGGCTGGATGCAAAACGCTTACGCCAAGGCTTCGGAGTTTTCCTGATCTTGATCGGCCTGTTTGTGATGGTCCAGGAAGTTCCCAAACTGCTCGGCACGACCACTGAATCAAGTCTCGACAATCCAATACCAATCAAAACGAACCTTAGTCAATTTAGACAACTTTTCAGTTAAGGAGTATTTGAAATGTTACTGAAATATTTCTACGACCAAGCATTGGCACATGCCTCCTACATGGTCGGCTGTCAGAGAACAGGTGAAGCGATCATTATTGATCCAGGTCGCGATATTGAACCCTATCTCGAAATGGCCAAAAAAGAGGGCCTCAAAATTGTGGGGGCCGCCGAGACCCATATTCATGCGGACTATGTCTCCGGGATGCGAGAAATTGCGGATCGAATCGGTGCCAAGTTATACGTATCCGACACTGGCCCGGCGGATTGGAAATACTTGTACCTTCAAGGCTATACGCATCAACTGCTGAAAGATGGATCGAAATTCGGTGTGGGCAAGATTGAATTCGAAGTTCTTGCCACTCCGGGGCATACTCCAGAAAGTATTTCATTTTTGTTGACCGATCGTGGAGGAGGCGCTAATCGCCCTATGGGAATTTTTACGGGTGACTTCGTCTTCGTCGGATCGATCGGGCGCCCTGACTTGCTGGAGCAGGCCGCGGGCGTGATGGGGAGTGCCGATGTCGGAGCTCGCGATCTTTATCGTTCCATCGACCGCTTCAAGTCCCTGCCGGATTACCTCCAGGTTTGGCCAGCGCATGGTGCGGGGAGCGCCTGTGGCAAAGGCCTTGGTGCAATTCCGTCGAGCACGGTGGGCTACGAGAAGATGTTCAATCCCGCCCTGCAATATCCCAACGAACAGTCGTTCGTCGAATACATTCTGTCAGAGCAGCCTGAGGCTCCCAAGTACTTCGCGGTGATGAAGCGAGTTAACAAGGAAGGCCCGAAGGTGCTCGGCGCGAACCAAGGCGTCGCAAAACTGGCGGCTGAGACATTGGCGACTTTGCCGAAAAACGCCCAAGTCGTAGACACCAACGCGTCAGAGAAATTTGCCGCGGGGCACGTTCCGAATTCGCTGAATCTGCCGCCGAAATTCGTTGCGGCATGGGCAGGATGGTTGATCGACTACAGCCAACCGGTGTACCTCATTACCAGCCCCAGCCAACTCAACGAGATTGCCCGCGTGATGCGCAAGATCGGTATCGACGCAATCGCCGGTTACTTTGATGCGGAGGAAGTTGCGGCTCGCGGTTACAACACCGAATCCTTCAAAACGGCGACTCCGCAAGAAATGTCGCCCAAAGT
The DNA here is from genome assembly GCA_040081565.1 of Pirellulaceae bacterium. Classification (GTDB taxonomy): domain Bacteria; phylum Planctomycetota; class Planctomycetia; order Pirellulales; family Pirellulaceae; genus BJ22. The sequence continues at coordinate 34,170 of JBEBGH010000008.1, read as the reverse complement.
CGCGAATGGCGAAGTCGTCCTCGTCGACGTTCGCAACCAAGGCGAATGGAACGAAGGCCACATCGAACAGGCGCAACATCAGTTCCTGGGACGACTGCCGCAAACGGCGAAGGACTTGCCGTACAACCGCCCCATTCTGATTCAGTGCCGCAGTGGCGCGCGTTCGGCGGTCGGGGCGAGTGTCTTACAAGCGGCTGGCTATAAGGATGTGATCAACTTGACGGGAGGCATCATGGCGTGGACTGAAGCCGGATTGCCGGTCGTCGCCGAAGAATGCTCGACGGCCAGTTGTGGTTAAGGCTCGCGGTCTTCGAACGTATTTTGCATTGAGGAATAAGTAATGGAATGGTTTTTGATTCAGCCTTGGCCGTGGTGGCTGTCGGGAATTTTGATCGGGCTGACAGTCCCGGCGCTCGTGTTGCTGTCGGACAAGTGGTTTGGAGTTTCGACCAGCCTGCAGCAGATCGGCTGTGCTTTAACGCCGGGAACAACCTTGGATTACCTGCGCAAGCACGACTACAAGGCAAGTGCTTGGACGCTGTTCTTCGTGGGCGGCATGGCCTTGGGAGGCTTCATTGCCTCCTACTGGCTATCGCCTACACCAATTGAGTTCCTGCCGACCGAGTTCAAATCGATCGGCGGTGCGGCGCGGTTGTTCATTGGAGGAATCTTGGTCGGATTCGGGACGCGCTATGCCAACGGCTGCACGTCGGGACATGCGATCACCGGAATTGCCAATTTGAATTGGCCGAGTTTGCTGGCCACTATTTTCTTTTTTGTCGGCGGCTTGGCGGTGACTTGGGGCCTGGGCAATTTGATTTTTGGTTCGATGGGGATCAACTCATGAGCAACACCGAAAAGAAACCGCTGGGGGGAAATTTCGTCGTGCTGATCCTGGGAACTCTGTTCGGGATTGTGATGACGAAGAGTGAAGTGGTCCGTTGGCAACGTGTCCATGACATGTTTTTGTTCAAAGAAGCCCACATGTATTTGATCATTTGCACGGCAATTGGCGTGGCGATGGTTTCGTTGTTTTTGCTGAAAGGTTTTCAAGTAAAATCACTTTCAGGAAAACCGATCAAATACACGCCCAAGCCCTTTCAACTGGGCATCATTTTTGGTGGCATGTGCTTTGGGGCCGGTTGGGCGATCACCGGTGCCTGCCCAGGTCCGATCTATGCACAGATCGGCGGCATGGAATGGATGGCCTTGGTGACTTTCGCAGGAGCGCTGGCAGGGATGTACGTGTATGCATTTTTGAAACCACGACTTCCACACTAACAGCGGGGACGGGGACATGAAAAAGCGAATTGTGATTGTGGGCGGAGGCACAGGTGGGTTGACCGTGGCGGCTCAGTTGTTGCGGCGCGACAAGTCGCTGGAGATCACTATCGTTGAGCCCTCGGAAAAGCATTACTACCAACCGCTGTGGACCCTCGTGGGCGCGGGAGTTTTTCCACGCGAGGCGTCTGAACGAAACGAACGGGATTACATTCCCAAGGGAGCCCGTTGGGAAAAAGATTACGTCGCCACGTTTCAACCCGATGAAAATACGGTGACGACGCGAGGTGGCGTAACGCTTGCTTACGACGCACTGATCGTTTGCCCTGGTCTGCAACTGAACTGGAACGCGATCAAAGGCTTAGCGGGAAACGTCGGCCAACACAACATTTGCAGCAACTACAGTTACGAAACGGTAAATTCGACTTGGCATGAACTCAAGAATTTCAAAGGGGGCACGGCCCTGTTCACGCATCCCTTGGGGCCGGTCAAATGCGGCGGTGGCCCGCAAAAGATTTGCTATTTGGCCGAAGACTATTTCCGCAAACAAGGAATCCGCGATCGTTGCCACGTGGTCTTCGCCTCCGCCCTGCCCCGTATTTTCCAGGTCGAAAAATACGCCGTGTCGTTGGAGAAGGCGATTAAACGAAAAAACATCGAGACTCGCTTCAAGCATGACTTGATTGAAGTTCGCCCAGAGGCGCACGAAGCCATTTTTCAGGTCGTCGATTCCAACGAGCAAGTCACCATCAAATACGACATGCTCCATGTGACACCCAAAATGGGTGCTCCCCAGTTTCTCGCGGCTAGTTCGTTGGCTGGCGATGGGGGTTGGTGTGATGTCGACAAACATTCGTTGCAGCACAAGAAGTTTGCCAATGTTTTTTCGCTCGGTGATGCTTCGAATTTGCCGACTTCTAAAACTGGTGCGGCGATTCGCAAGCAGGCACCCGTGCTGGTCACGAATGTGCTCGCGATGTTGTCTGACAAACCACTCTCGGCCAAGTATGCCGGCTACACCTCGTGCCCGTTGGTAACGAGCTTTAAGAGTCTGATCTTGGCTGAGTTCGACTACGACCTGAAACCGAACGAGACGTTTCCATTTGATCAATCCAAGGAACGCTACAGCATGTATCTGCTCAAGAAGTACGGTTTACCGAACCTGTATTGGCATGGCATGCTGCGCGGGCGAGCTTAATCATTGGCCTTGATCCTGGAAAACAGTTTCCATTTCGAGCCAAGCGCCTTCGTCGACTCGTTCCTGGCGACAAATCGAATTTAATTGACCTGATCATGAGTGACTCAACAACAACCGATTCCGCCAATCCAGATGGAACTCCCAGCGTTACTTTTGGCGAATCCGCACCGAAACAAAGCGTTAGTCGCGTAAGCGGCGTCGAGTTACTCGTGTTTGGCACGATCTTTGTTGTCTGGATCACGTTCTACTTTTTCTTCCTGCCGAAATCCGCGACCATCCACTGAACCGGCCCCAACTGCCCGCCGAGTTCGGCGCCACAGAATTTGAATGATGAAAATGAGCCAGAGCTGCGGTTCTTACAAGAGAGATGAAGTCGGTGCCGTACGCGATTAGAGCCATCATGCCTTGGGCTAGAAACTGTGGATGGTCAAACGCCCTCGTTTAACCCGTAGCCGCAGGCGAGGTAAATACCATCAAACGCCTCGCCTACGGCTGCGGGTTAAACGAGTCGGTTGAATTAGATTTGATGCCCGATCGCAACGCGCCCTCACTAGCCCTCGAGCACGCCATCCCCTCGTACGTTGTGGGCTCGGTTAAAGTTAGAATTAACGGTTTACACCGCCGAGGTACATCTCAGCATGGGGATATAGATACTAATGCTTAAGCGAAAACCGTACAACATTTTGAAAGTGAAACTCGCGAGCAATCCCGTTAGATGGATTAAGACATACGAAGAAGATTTTGCGCGATTTGGCAACTACGATCACTCGAGCAGACCGTTTGGCCATTTGTTTTCCGACATTTACGACTGTTACTGCTTGGTGGCGATGACACATCTCGGATACGAAACGAAAACGCCAATCGAAAACATTGTCAACAAAGGAACTGACCTTGCGTTGTTTAGATTTCTTACTGCTTGGTGGAAAGGTAATCCAGACTTAACCAAATATGCAGACAAGAATCAAAAAACTTTATCTCGTTTTTGCTGGATGAAAGAGTTTTCTGAAGGACTATTTTTAGGCGTTTTGTCGAATCGGTGGAGCGAAGTATCGAAATTATGCGATTGGGTTGAAGCGAGATTTCCAGCCGAGTGTATAAATGACAATGATGAATTGGAAGTTTCAGAAGTTTACAAATTAATCGCGGCTGGTCTTCGAAATACACCGATGAGAGGAAAAGACAAAATTGGCCTTTCAATTCAACAATGTCGATTACTCCAGCCTAAGTTACTTTATGACTGTTGGTTGGCCATTCTTGATCGGAACCAGGAACGATTTTCGTCGACGCTTATTGCGGCAGTGACGCACTTCAAGAAGAATTTTGGCAAAGGCCCAAATGCGGTCGCCTGGATCGCACCACACCATTCCGTCCTTGCCAATATCGCGGTTCATTTTGGCTTAATTCTGCCCGAAATGACGCCGGAAATGAGCGCGGTCATCGTAACGCGCGAGTCCATTGGGCTCTCAAGAAGCAAGCCAGCAAAGATGGCGTCCAAATCGATGAGAAAAGAAATGAAACCTAAACCGAGAAAGACACCAAAGACATCGCCAAGAACATCGCGGAAATCGGCAGGGAAATAGCGTGCTTTATTCAATTACTTTCTTTGCAGCGAATGAAGAGGACTTTTGGCCCGATGCGAAAAAACGCAAAGGAATTTGTTACCAGAAGGCCGTAAAATACTTGAAAAAGAACCTCGGTGCACCGAAAGAAAATTTCGCTACAGCACAAGTTGCACTTGAACAATTTGTTGAAGGCAAACTTCCGCGGACGTGTGGGCCGGAAATGTTTGACGCAGCCTTCGCCTATCTTGCGGGTAATTTCGAAATGATTACTCCGGGCGCTTTTCAAGACATCAACTCCATTCTCCACATTGACGAGATCGCCGTTTGGCCTCTTTTCCATCGAGACAAGCCGCCCTTCAAATTGCCGCGCAGTAAGCAGAATGTAAATGAATTTGGTTTTTTGTCCCGGCGGACCATCGAAGAAAAAATTGCCGACCTTGTAAGCAACTTACCGGATTGCAAGCCACCGGGTGTTGCATTTGCCCGAAACGAATGTCAACAAGCCCGCAATCAGTTCATGGAAATGTGTACGTCACTTAAATTAGACGGTTTGGCTTTGATGGGCTACTTATCAATTTGGTAACTTTTCGGTTCCTGATTGCCGCGTACCCACCAGCGCCCTCGTTCACCCGCACTCGACGATTCAATTCCCCTCGTGCGTTGTGCTCGGTCAGAGTTAGAATCGAGGACGACTGTTGCAGTTTCCGTTACAAAATTCGATGAATTATTCGGCAAGAACTGCAAAGCCTTGGTAATGCTTACGAGCACGAAGCGCAAGCAAAGAAATTCTGTCGGCCACCGATGGTCAAACGAGACTCAGTAAGCCAAAAAAATGCCTGTCTATGCGAATGTTGTTCGTTTAAATTAGAACGTGTTGCGGGCAATGGGGAGAATTTGTTTTGAGGTTCTTAACGTTAATCAAAGAACGTCCAGTCCGATCGCTGATCGGTATCGCAATTGCGGTTGCGGTTTTGTCATTCGGTTGGTACCTGTTGTTTTACTCAATTGGCAGGTGGCAAATGAGTAATTCGAACACGGCCTGGCTCACAGCTTCGGCGCGACTTAGCCCATGGGCGGCTAGATCCTTGCTGGTTTCGGCATTCCAAAATGATGACTTTCCTGCTTTTGCAACTATTCTAACGACGCAGCCAGATGTAAACGGAATCAAGATGGTCACCTATGGGACATTGGTGCACGAAGCGGCAGGAAAAAGGGATAGCCGTTGGCTTCGACTTCTCCTCGAACACGGGGCGGCATCTGACTATCGGGTCGGAATCTACCGCGTTCCACCGACTACAATCTCCATCGAACAGAATATTCCCGAAAACGTACAATTGTTACTTTCGCATGGGGCCGATCCAAACGCTATCGTTGGCGACTACCCGTTTCTGACGAAGGCTTGGAACTCGGGCAAGGGCCGAATTGTCAAGCTGCTCCTAAACCACGGAGCGAATATCAATGCTCCTACATACCAATTGAAAACATTTGTCTCGTCGTTTCGTGACGTCCGTTTTGATGAGAAGCACAAGTATGTATTTGAAGGAATGCGAGCAGACTCTTCCACAATGGAAGATTACGAGGCAATTGACGAAATCAAAGGATTGTTCAAGGAAAAAGGAATCGACTTGCTGAACGCCAAGTGGGAAAATCCGCCTGATGCCGTTGGAACATGGACGATCCCTGGCTTTGAAAAGTCCAGCGAAATTCGCATCAATGGCGAACGCAAACGCGCAACCGATTGATGCCCGAGCATTGCAACTGTGGCCCCAACTGCCCGCCGAGTTCGGCGCCACGGAATTTGGAAGATGGTAGGTGACTATCTGGAGCTGTTGGATGAAGGCTAGTATCAAGGTGAGGAGTGAAGCTTGCTGGCCGAGTGTGCGAACGCTGCTGTACCCGCGAACAGGCCACGATGCCATTATTCGAATCATTGGGGCCGAGACTGGACTGTGATCGCAATTGTCCGCACCATCATTTGGCTTTGCTGTATTGGCTTCGCGCATTCAGCCGGTTTGGTTCATGGCCAAATGCCAAACCAGGTGTCTGCTCAAAGCGGTGCGAAAACACTGGCGGCTGAGACAGATGCAACTTCTTCGGAGCGCACTGATCTCTTCATCAGCGGTATCTATCCGCACTTGACGACTTACGGCATTTACAGCCAAAACGGAGCCCACGACAAACCGCGACACAACGAATGCGGGATTGGGGCTGTCGTCCCTTGGGCTGGGAAACTGTGGATGGTCAATTACGCACCCCACATGCCGCGCGGCAGCGAACATAAACTTTTCTCCATCGATCCCGACCTCTCCCAGCCGCTGACCATCCATCCGGAAAGCGTCGGTGGAACGCCGGCCGGCCGCATGATTCACGCCGAATCTAGGCAGTTGCTGATCGGTCATCACTTGATCGACGCATCGGGAAAAATCCGCACGATTCAGCCCTCGGAAATGCCGATGCGAGTCACTGCGATCGCTCGACACCTGCAAGACCCGGCGAATATGGTTTACTACATCGACATGGAAGGAGCGATCTGGGAAGCCAATGTGCACACGCTTAAAATAACTCGTCTGTTCAATAAGCCGGTGCCGGGTTGGCATGCCAAGGGAGGCTACACTTCGCAAGGTCGGCTAGTGATTTCGAATAATGGAGAGCTTGCGGTAGGTGACTATCGGGAGCTGCTGGTCGGAGGCAAAGCTCAGGGCGAGGAACGTGGCGTGCTGGCCGAGTGGGACGGCAAAGAATGGCGAATCGTCGAGCGTCATCAGTACACAGACGTCACAGGCCCGCACAGTATTGCTGGCGGCAGCGACGGAAACGATCCGCTGTGGGCCATCGGTTGGGATCGCCGCAGTCTGCGTTTAAAAGTTCTCGATCAGGGCCAGTGGCACACTTTTCTGCTCCCCAAAGCGGCTTATTGCAACGATGCCGAACACGGTTGGTACACCGAATGGCCGCGGATTCGCCCGATCAGTCGGGACCGCTGGATGCTGGACATGCACGGCATGTTTTTTGACTTCCCGACGACCTTTTCGAAAGCCAACTCGGCGGGCATCACTTCGATCGGTAGCCACCTGCGTTACATCCCTGACTTCTGCGAATGGAACGGAAAACTGGTGCTGGCCTCAAATGATACATCCATTCAGGAAAACCCGATGGCGGGTCAGCCGCAAAGCAATCTTTGGTTTGGCAACCCAGAAGAATTAAAACAGTGGGGCCCGGCGACCGCTTACGGCGGCCTTTGGATCGAAGACACCGTCCGCGGCAATGAACCTTCCGATCCGTTTCTGGTCGCCGGCTTTGATCGACGTGTGTTGCACTTAAACGCCAGTCCGACCGGAGCCCATTCCAAAGTCGATAAGGCGGCGAACAGGGAACTTGATGTCGCCGAAGCTGTTACCTTCGTTTTGCAGGTCGATCAACAAGGCGATGGAACCTGGACGGAATATCAGCGGCTAACGGTCAAGCCTAACCAAGGCAGTTACTTCATTTTCCCAGAAGATTTTTCAGCAGTCTGGTTGCGGCTGGTGACTGATCGCGACTGCACGGCAACCGCATTCCTGCACCAACAAACCAAGCGGTTTCAGGATGGTTCAAGTCCCGAAAATCAATCCTTGTTTGCCGGGTTGGCTGATGTTGAAGCTCAAGAAGTTTTCAGTACGCTGCACTATCCCGCGAAGCATAACCGTAACTTGCAAGTCATTACCCACGCAAACAAGCTCACTAATGGCGAGCAATGCTATGAGTTTACGAAGGCTCAATTCAATTTTGAACCAGCCGAATCGGATCCGAACTTGAAGAAACTTTTGGAAGTGAAATCTGACTTTTCAGTGGATGCTGCCTCGGTGATCATCAAACACGGAAAACAAACTCTTCGATTGCCGAAAGGGCACGAGCGATTCAGTCTACCTTTTGAAAGCGGCTGGCCGCGCGGACTGCGCGAAGTCATTTCCGAACGAGGCCTCGCCAATCTGCACGGAACGTTTTACGAAGTGCCATTGGTAGTCAACGGTCAGCCCCCGGCCTGGAACCTGATGCGCCCCGTTTCCAGTCATCGTAAACAGATCACTGATTTTTCGACTTGGAACGGCCTGTTGGTTCTCGGCGGCGTGCGGGTGGACGCCAAGAACGACGGCCATGTGTTTATCGACCACAAATTACAAACGGGCCTATGGTTCGGCGGCATCGATGATTTGTGGAAGTTGGGAAAACCGGTCGGCGATGGCGGACCTTGGCTCAAAACGCACGCAATGCCTGGTATTCCCTCCGATCCCTATTTGATGACCGGCTATGATCGCAAAACCGTTCGCCTGTCGCACGAATCTGATTCAGCGGTAACCATTCGTCTGGAAGTCGACGTCACCGGTTCCGGAGTGTGGCTCCCCTATCAATCCTTCAGCGTTCCCAGTGGCGAAACCCTGACCCACGTATTTTCCGTAGGCTATTCCGCGAATTGGATTCGCGCTGTTGCGGAAAGCGAAACATCCGCCACTGTTCAATTTGAATATCGATAAACGTCGGTCCGCACCGCGCCCATTCCACTCGAAGCCGGCATGCACTATTTCCTGAATTGGTGGATGTCGATGAGGGTTTGATCCCAGTTCCCGGTGAAGGGGACGGCGCGGTCGTCGACATACACGAATGCCGGTGGTTTGTGTTCACAAACGTCGTCGACCTCGATCTGATGCCTTGCCAGCCAATCGCGAATCGCTTGAACTCCCGCAGGCACACGACAACGAGCCGAATAAACGACGACGCGAAAATTCTTGCGCAGTTGTGCGATGGCTTCATCGACACGATGGAGCGGTGGATCGGGGATCACCGTTTCGCCTTGCCAACCACTTCGATAGGAATGAATGACCCCATCAAAATCCAGGCACACGGTTCGTCGCTGCGGCACCAGCCCCAATCGTTCACATAGCTGAACTGGTGCGGGGCGGACGGCTAACATGCGTTCGATAGCTTCGTGGCCATCGAGCCAAGGCTCTTCACTCCACGGCTCGTCATTCCAAACCTTGGAAAAATGTTCACGAGTATGGTGTCTTCCAGGCAATCGCAACCAACTGCCGTAATGACCGTGATGGTAATCGCCCGGAAAGATTTCGGGGCGTGCATCCAAGCCTTGCCGCTCGTAGTCCGCCACGAGTTGTTCGGCAAACGTTCGGACCGACTCGTTCCTCAAGGGTTGTTCGAAAATCACCCACAAGTGAAAGCCGCCCTTGCCATTGGAGTCGAACAGCAGCGGATCAAAACCCATTTCGACCAGACGGGCACACCAATTTTTGGCCGCCGCAAAATTTCCCTCGCGGGTCACTGACAAATGTTCCTCATCGTGCAGATCGATATCAATCGCAAACCAGCGACAGGAGCCATCGGTTCCTGTCGAATGGACACCGAGAACGCCGCCGCCATCCCGGGCCTTGAAGTGTTTTTCCAGCGATGAGGTACCGAGGAAGACCTTGCCGCGCTCGTCGCGAAACGGGGCCGTGATCGCGTTGTTCATTTCGCCATGTTTGTTTTCACGGTGCTGGGGCTTCAAGTATCGACCCCACACATCGGTCCGGTTGACCAGTCGTGTCATCGTCCAAGTGGCCAGTTCTTCGGCTCGAGACCGCCAAGCGTCAGCCGTTTGTTCGAAAATTGAATCGTTCATCCTGTTTATTGTAAACCAAACCGAAAAGTTCGAGAGGCACCGGGCCAAGGACGCGTAGGCATCGTCAGCGCGACGATTCGATGGCGTTGGATAGACGCGGCTGCACTCATGGCTCAAAATAGAAGTGGCAGTGGTTTTCATCGTTCGAACAATCGGTTTTCGTAGTCTTCACGGGTTTTAGAAAAATGCAAGTTCATTTGGCGGTCGATTTAGGTGCCGAATCGGGCAGAGTCATTTCGGTTTGGACGGATGGTGGAAAGGTCAGTTTTCGCGAGCTGCATCGATTTTCTCATTTGCCTGTGAAACTCCCGACCGGCTTGCATTGGAACATCACTCAAATCTGGCAAGAAATTGTCAATGGCCTCCAGCTCGCGGCGACTTGGGCGCAAGACAATCGCCACGAAGTTGTTTCGGTCGGCGTTGATACTTGGGGTGTCGATTGGTGTCTGGTCGATCGTCGCGGTGAATTGATCGGCTTGCCCCACGCCTATCGTGATCCGCGGAACTTTCAGTATTACGAGGAAGCTGTCAAGCGATTGGGAGTTGAACGCATCTATCAGACGACCGGCATTCAGATGATGGCGCTCAATACGTTGTACTCCTTGTTCGCGACCGCATCGCTCGATCCCGCATTGCCTCGAGCTGCCTCGAAATTAATGTTCATACCCGACCTGTTTCATTTCTGGTTGTCGGGCGAAATGGCGGTGGAACGAACCATTGCCTCGACGAGTCAAATGATCAACGCCAAGACTGGAACTTGGGCGGGTGATCTGTTGGATGAGTTGGCGATTCCCCGACATCTGTTGGGAGACATTGTGCCCTCCGGAACCGTGCTCGGAAAATTGCGCCGAGAGCTGGCCCATCTGACAGGCCTTCCGGAATCGGTACAAGTGATCACGCCCGGATCGCATGATACGGCGAGTGCCGTCGCTGCAGTTCCTGCAGACGGAAGCCGCGATTGGTGTTACCTCTCAAGTGGCACGTGGTCGCTGTTGGGCTGTGAGCTGGAGGGAAGCCTGACGAATGCGGCAGCCCAAGAAGCGATGTTCACGAACGAATCTGGCATCGGCCAGACTGTTCGCTTTCTCAAGAACCTTGCGGGATTGTGGTTGGTGCAGGAATGTCGGCGGGCTTGGGCGAGTCGTGGAGAGCATCACGACTACCAAGAGCTAACCCGGCTCGCGAAACAAGCACGGCCATCGCAAACAGTTCTGGATACCAACTGGCCTGATTTTCAAATTCCGGGGGACATGCCAGAGAAGATCGCTCGATATGCCCGTGAGAGTGGGCAGCCGGTGCCGGATAGCCCGGGTGCATTCGTGCGGTCCGCGCTCGAGAGCCTGGCCATTGCCTACCGAAGCACTTTGGATCGTCTCGAGAAAACGACTGGCCGCGCCTTTCGAAAAATTCACATCGTGGGCGGTGGTGGACAAAACGAATTATTGAATCAGCTGACGGCTGACTACACGGGCAGAACCGTGATCGTTGGTCCCTATGAAGCGACGGCGATCGGCAACGGACTGGTGCAAGCCATGGCACTTGGCCACGTCAACGACTTGTCGGACATGCGGCGGGTGATTCGCGAGGGCATTCACGAGCTAAAGGTTTATCAACCGTCCGCCACCTCCTCGGAGAAATCGAAAGTTGTTTGAGGGCGGTTCTAGCGGTTAAAGCTGAAACCTACTTTCGATTTTCAATCACATGAGTTCACCTGTATTCAGTGCCCGAGGAGTGACCAAGACGTACCAGATGGGGGACGTGAAGGTTGATGCTCTGCGCGGTGTCGATCTGGATTTGTTCAAGGGTGAGTTCATCGTTTTGTTGGGACCCTCCGGGAGCGGCAAGTCCACTCTGCTCAACATTTTGGGCGGGCTGGATACACCTACGAGCGGGCAAGTTTTTTATGGCGATCAAGAGCTGACGGCATGGAGTGATTCGGAACTGACTCGTTATCGTCGCACTCACGTCGGGTTCGTGTTCCAGTTTTACAACTTGATCCCCAGTCTGACGGCACAAGAAAACGTCGCGCTGATAACTGAAATTTCAGTAGATCCGATGCAACCGATTGAGGCTTTGCGGCTGGTCGATCTAGAAAAACGAAAAGACCACTTTCCGGCCCAGCTTTCTGGTGGCGAACAGCAGCGCGTCGCGATTGCCAGGGCCATCGCCAAGCGTCCGGCAGTGCTGTTGTGTGATGAGCCGACGGGAGCGCTTGATGTGCAGACCGGTGTGGTGGTGCTTGAGGCAATTCAACGAGTCAACCAGCAGTTGGGAACGACGACCGCAGTCATTACGCACAATGCGGTGATTGGCTCGATGGCGGATCGAGTGGTGCACATTTCGGATGGACGGGTCCATTCCATTGATCGAAATTCCCAGAAGGTGGCGCCCCGCCAGTTGCAATGGTGACACCATGATCTCGATGCTTGATCGAAAACTATTGCGGGATCTCGGGCAAATTGGCTCGCAGGCGGCTGCAATTGCTTTGGTGATGGCTGCGGGAGTCGCCATGTTTATCATGGCCTTGAGTGCATTGTTCTCGCTGTCGGGTAGCAAGGACGCCTACTATCGGCAGTATCGCTTCGCCGAAGTCTTCGCCTCAGCCAAACGAGTCCCGAATAGCTTGATCGCCAGAATCGAATCGATTCCCGGGGTGTCAAAAGTTTATCCTCGCATCGTGGCTCAGGTTTCGTTGGACGTGCCCAACATGAAAGAGCCTGCAATGGGCCGGTTCATTTCGATTCCCGACTACGAACGGCCATTGCTCAACGACGTGTACCTGTCGCGGGGACGCACTCTGGATCCCGATCGAGCGAATGAATTGCTCATTTCCAAGTCCTTCGCTGATGCCCACCAACTGAAGCCCGGAGATGAATTGCGGGCCGTGATCAATGGAAAACGACAGGTTCTTGAGGTCGTCGGCGTCGCTTTGACTCCCGAGTACATCATTCAAATTCAACCGGGAAGTCTTTTGCCAGATCACGAACGGTTTGGTATTTTTTGGATGAGCCATCGGCAGATGGAGGCGGCATTTGACATGGACGGAGCTTTCAACGACGTGTCGTTGTTGATGGAGGCTGGCGCGAACGAGCAAGCCTTGATTAGTCAATTGGATGCGTTGCTGGAGCCTTACGGTTGCACCGGCGCGTACGGCCGCGCCCAGCAGACCTCGCACACTTACATCTCCGATGAAATTCGACAATTGAGCACGATGGCTTTGGTCGCTCCGTCGATCTTTCTGGCGGTTGCGGCCTTCCTGTTAAATGTCGTGATCGCCCGCGTGGTTGGTTTGCAAAGAGAACAGATCGCGGCGCTGAAGGCGTTTGGCTACAGCAATTGGTCGGTTGGCCTTCACTACCTGAAGCTCGTCCTGATTATTGCCTTTGCCGGCGCGATGCTGGGTACCGTGTTTGGCTACATTCTTGCCCGGATGTTAACGGCGATGTATTCCGAACTGTATCAGTTTCCGACGTTTGGTGTGGAACTGCGGCCTGGAATTGTGTTGGGTTCGATCGCGATCAGTTTTGTGGCCTCGGCTCTTGGTGCGCTCAACGCCGTGCGGCGCGCGGTGAGCTTGCCTCCCGCGCAAGCCATGCGACCTGAGCCACCTCCCCAGTACCGACCGACGTTGGTTGAGCGCCTCGGATTGGGCAAGTTCATTCCTCAGATTTCGCGGATGATCTTGCGGCAGATTGAGCGCAAGCCCATTAAATCGGGAACTGCGATTTTGGGAATTGGCATGAGCGTGGCGATTCTCATGCTGGGAAGTTTTTCTCTGGACGCGATCCGCTACATCATGAACTTTCAATTCCGAGTGGCCCAACGACAACAGATGGCCGTGGGTTTGATCGAACCTTCATCGCCCCAAGTTGTGTATGACATGCGGCATCTACCCGGCGTTTCGCGGGTGCAGGCCTTTCGAGCAGCGGCTACGAAAATCCGCAACGGTCATCATTGGCGACGAGCTTCCATCCTGGGCTTGGACCAAGGCGGTACAATGTTTCGCCTGCTGGATGTCAATGAACAGCCGATTACATTGCCTGAACAAGGCCTCGTGTTGAACGATAAACTTGCGAAGATCCTGCATGTGAAAGAGGGGGACTACGTTTCGGTATCAGTTCTGGAGGGAGAGCGACCCACGGTCGATATTCAGGTTTCGGAAATCGTCACGGAGTACGGCGGGATCAATGCCTACATGAGTCGCAAGGCATTGCATCAATTGCTGAACGAATCGGACGTGGTCTCAGGTGCCTTCCTCGCCGTTGACAATCAACTTCAAGAGACGCTGTACCACACGCTCAAACAAACGCCACGGGTAGGGAGCGTGACGATCAAGACTGCCGCCTTGCAGAGTTTCGAGGATACGATCGCCGAAAATATTTTGATGATGCGAACGTTTAATATTCTATTTTCGATTATTATCGCGGTGGGTGTGGTGTATAACAGCGCCCGCATCTCTTTGTCCGAGCAAAGCCGCGAGTTGGCAACGCTGCGAGTCATGGGTTTTTCGCAGTACGAAGTCAGTACAATATTGCTGGGCGAATTGGCGATCTTGACGTTGATGGCAATTCCGGTGGGCTGGGTCATTGGCTACCTATTGGTCGCAGCGTTTGTTCAAGGACTCGATACTGAGGTTTATCGTATTCCGCTGATCATTGAGCGGACCACTTATGTATTTGCGGCACTGGTGGTGATCCTGGCTGCCTTGTTCTCGGGGATCGTTGTGCAGAAAAGAATTCGCGATTTGGATTTGATTGGCGTGCTCAAGACGCGGGAGTAAGAGCGGTTGAAGACGTTACGTAGATGGCTGTTATGGTTGATGCTGGCCGGTTTGTTCGGCGCGGGAGTCGTTTACTCGCTCTGGCCACGTCCGCTTCCTGTGGAGGCAGTACTAATCGCGCGCGGCCCGATGCGGGTAACGATCAACGAGGACGGCATGACTCGCGTGCGCGAACGATATCAAGTTTCCTCGCCGGTCGCCGGTCAATTATTGCGAATCGAACTGCACAGTGGAGATACGATCAAGGCCGGTGAAACGCTGCTGGCCACGATTCGCCCGAGTGATCCCTCGATGCTCGACGCGCGGCAGGTGGCGGAAACTGAAGCCCGCGCGGCGGCCGCCAAAGTCACCATTGATCGGGCTGACGCACGCCGGGACCAATCCAAAGTCGCTCGCGATTTGGCGGAAACGCAATTTGGTCGAGCACGACAACTTTCGGAAAAGAAATCGATCTCGCAGGAGGAACTGGAAGCGGCCGAGGCTGCGTTTCGTTCCCGGCAGGAAGATATGCGGGTCGCTAATTTCGAACGTGAGATCGCTCAGTTCGAGTTTGAGCAGGCACAAGCGGCCTTGGGCCTGATGAAGCCGAATGGTGAGGCGGCAGCGCGTAATTTTGAAATCCGCGCGCCGATCGATGGTTCGGTCTTGCGCGTTTTCCGTGAGAGCGCCATGGTCGTTACGCCCGGCACACCTCTGCTGGAGGTCGGCAACTCCATGGATCTGGAAATTGTGGTCGATGTTTTGAGTAGCGATGCCGTTAAGATCGCGCCTGGCGACGAAATGCAACTCGTGCATTGGGGTGGCGACCAAAGCCTGTCGGCCAAAGTCCGAGTGGTTGAACCGGCCGCCTTTACCAAAATCAGTGCCTTGGGAGTAGAAGAGCAACGCGTCAATGTCATTGGTGACTTCGAGGGCGATCAAAAAAATGCGGGGCGATTGGGTGATGGCTATCGAATCGAGGCGGAAATCGTGATCTGGAAAAACGACGATGTCTTGCAGATTCCGACTTCGGCCCTGTTTCGCACGGAGTCCGAATGGTGCACGTTTGCCATCGACAATGGCGTTGTGAAAAAGCGCATCGTAAAGATCGGGCAGCGTAATGAATTGCAGGCCGAGGTCCTGAGCGGACTTGATCCGGGAACGCCGGTCATCATTTATCCGAGCGACCTGGTGAAGGAAGACGTCAGCGTCGTTCCGACAATCGTGTCGTCTCGTTAGGCAATTCGTTTCTGGTCGACGACGAATTCATCGTTCGCCCAACGGCATAAAAAAACCCCGCAAAAACATACGTTTCTGCGGGGCATTCGAGGGGTGGCTGAAGGGAATTGAACCCTCAACCTTTGGAGCCACAATCCAACGCTCTAACCAATTGAGCTACAGCCACCATCAATTTCGAAGTTCCCGATTTTAGTGGTCACCTTCTCTCTGGTCAACCGACGCCCGAATATCCCAACAAAGACCACAGCCCCGCGAGATCGCCGTCGATTCCTGTCGTTTTTGTGACAGCTCGCGTCAGAATGGAAAGTCCGGATCGTCTGCGTCACTTTTGGACAGCTCAACCAGAAATCCCGCGAGCCGTTCCGCCGCCGCTTTCACAATCACTTGTCCCTTAACGGCGCTTGCGGAGTGCGGGTTTCCAGCGCCGGAATTCGTGGTCAACAAATGCCATGGACGTGAGATCGAAACCCACCCGGCATTGATGGCTGCAAATCGCGAGGCACGTTTTTTACCTTCGTCGGCTGACAGTGATCCATCCGCGCGTCGCCCAACCAGATGACTGAAATAGGCCAGCGCAAAACTTGTCTCCATTTCGCCCGCGTGATCGTCAGGATGTTCCAGTGTTTTGGCGGCGACATCGGCAATCGCCTGATACCAGTTGTACAGAAAGAGATGAGCATTGACCTGGCCGTAAAGTTCGCGCAATACCGGCTTGAAATCATTACCCCCATGACTGTTAAGGAGCACGATTTTTCGCACTCCGCTGTGAACTAACGACTGAACGATATCGCGAATGACCAAGTGCAGCGTGGACGGATTAAGATTGATTGCCAGTGGAAATTCCCTCAGATTGGTTTCCGTACCAAACGGAATGGTCGGCAGCAACACAACTTTGGCTCCCGCCGTGGTCGCCATCTCGCAGGCCTGGTCGCCAATGGTATCGGCCTCGAAGCAATCCGTCCCGTAGGGCAAATGCAGATTGTGTGGTTCGGTCGCGCCCAACGGGAGAACAGCAACTTCAAATGTCGCGTCCTTCACAAATCCGTAATTCATTTCAGCAAGTCGCCACAGGTGCCTGGTCATTTGCGAATCTCTTTTAAGTTTTCTTAAGTGGGAATTTTTTGCTTGGATGAACGGAATCACTCCATACCTTGAACGCTGCGTCAGCGATTATACTTGAGGCACGTTCCACGACCGAGCGTCCATCATTTCGAACCATCACCTGTAGAGCACATGAACAACACCAACAATATCTTCTGCGGATGTATTCCGGCACTAATGACACCCTGCAATTCGGGCGGGCAACCCAATTTTGATGCTTTAGTGGCCACCGGGCAACAATTGATGCAAAGCGGCATGCGCGGGGTGGTTTATTGCGGCTCGATGGGGGACTGGCCGTTGCTGACCGATGAGCAGCGGCAGGAAGGAGTCGCGCGCCTGGCCGCAGCCAAGATACCTGTCGTGGTTGGGACTGGTGCACAAAACACCCGCATTGCTGCCGCCCATGCGGCACACGCGCGAAAGGTCGGTGCTGAGGGACTGATGGTGATTCCGCGCGTCCTGTCCCGCGGCACATCGCCGTCCGCTCAGCGCGCTCACTTTGCCGAAATCCTACGCGCGTCCCAGGGTCTGCCATCCGTCATTTACAACAGTCCCTACTATGGTTTTGAAACGAAGGCCGATTTGTTTTTCGACTTGAATCGCGAGTTCTCCAATCTGGTCGGCTTCAAGGAATTTGGTGGAGCCGATTCACTGAGTTATGCGGCCGAACACATCACCGGTCGTGATTCGGGACTGACGTTGATGGTCGGTGTCGACACGCAGGTCTTTCACGGTTTCGTCAATTGCGGCGCGCGGGGAGCGATCACCGGCGTGGGCAATGCGTTGCCGCGAGAGGTCTTGCGATTAGTTGAACTGTGTCAAAAGGCTCAAGCGGGCTGCGTCGAATCCCGTCGGTTGGCGCGCGAACTGGATGACGCGATGCACGTGTTGGCGACCTTTGACGAAGGCCCGGATCTGGTGCTGTACTACAAATACTTGATGGTTTTGGAAGGTCATTCCGAGTACACGCATCATTTCAACTCAACCGATCGACTTTCCGAAAGCCAGCGTCATTTCATCACGAGTCAGCATCAACTCTTTCGCAATTGGTGGAAGGCTTGGCCCGGAGCCAAGTAACCGGCTAATCCGTCGACTTTATTCCCGCATCAATCGATCATCCTCATTGCGAGCAACGACAGTCCATTTGCCCTTCGCCGTTTTCGTTCGAGATCCGGGGCCGGCCAGCTCCGGAGTTTCGCCCAGCGGATTTAGCTCGGCCGTAAATGTGACCGTTGGTGCTGCTCCGCTGAACTGGTACCAATCGGCAATGAGCCGTGTGGGACGAGACGATTGAGGGACGGCAATGCGATCGCCCTTCTGCAGCACGAGTTCATGGGCACCCGTCCAGCCAAACCAGGAATAGGCCGCGGTATGCGCGGGGATCCAATGGCCAGTGCCTTCGGCGTCCAGCAAATAAAATTCTGCCCAAGCATGATTGGGGACCCAAACCAGTCGCGCTGGAATCCCTGACGCCCTACACATCGCGATGAACACTGCCGCGCGCTCCTCGCAATCTCCGACGCGATCTTTCAGGGCATCCTCGACAGATGTGTAGTCCCCCAATCGGGCTTCGATGTTTTCCCAAGCCCATTGGTAGAAAGCTTGAGCCTTGGCCCACGGCGAGCTGGTTCGGCTGGTCAAGTCTTTGACAAGATCCTTTAGCGGCCGATAGTTAATTTCGATGCCCGGGCTGCTGCGCAAATAAGAGTTAGCGATTTCGCGAGACAGTTTCTGTTCGCGAGGAAAACTCGCGCCTTCGTAGCCATGATACGACTTGCATAACTTGATTTTTTGCTGCAGCTCGGCGGCGACTAATTGGCCTCCCAACAACCGAGGAGCGAAGAGCATGAGTTGGGCAGCAGTCTCGCCCAACTGCACCAGCTGCGCCTCACAGCCTTTTGTCGCGATTTCCGAAGAGATGATTTCCTGCTCGGGAAAGGCGACGGGCACAACCGTGGCCGCTCGAAGTTTGGTTGTCTCCTCGCGAGCCTCGCAAGTGATTCTTACTCGCACCTCAAACTCGCGCGGTTCCAGATAGCCGCGTGCATCGCTGGGAGGATCGCGCCAAATCCATTTGCCGTCGCCGACCACTGGAATGACGCTGAACGTTGAGTTTGGAAGCGTGACGGAGGTCACGGAACTGTTTGACTTAAACAGACCATGGACACCCACGGCGTAACTGCCTGCAGCCAAAGTCGTCGAGGCGGCAAGCCACTGCAAATATTCGCGGCGGTTCATCGAGTGCCTTTCGCATTAAATCTTGGAAGCGAAACTTTTCCGTTAAAGTGCCTTGCCCGGAGTTATTAGAACACTGGAATAGCCGGTTGACAACAAAAAATTTGCGAATCGAAATGCTGCGGCAGAGGGATTGGGTACCCTTCGCCTGCTCATCGCATGACTTGACAAGGCAACGTATAATCGAGGTGTGAGTTGCCGTCGCAACAGCCCCGGCAAAAAATGGCGTTTGAAAGTTAGGACACGAGTGGACCCTCTTATTTCGGCAATTGTGTTGGTGACGATCGGTTTGTTCGTCGTCGTGTTGGAGTTGTTTATCCCTTCGGCGGGGATGTTAGGTGTCCTTGCGGCGGTGTTGTTGATATCAGGCGTTATCGTCGGTTTTCTCGAATCGGCAGTCGCCGGTACGTTCCTCTTGCTCGCCGTGGCTCTGATTTTGCCGATCCTGTTCGCGTTGATGATCAAGGTCTGGCCCAACACACCGATCGGCCGCCGAATCATGGTCGAGGCTCCCAAATCTACCGATGTTCTGCCCATCTCCGAACATCTCGATGAAATGAAATTACTGGTCGGCAAAATTGCGGTTGCGAAGACCAAGATGTTGCCGAGCGGGATTATCGAGATCGACGACAAACCGTTCGATGCCGTATGCGAGGGCTTTGCAATTGAAGTTGGGGACCGAGTCAAAGTCGTGGCGGTCCGCTCCAATCGTATTTACGTGCAACCCTACAATCCCGACGATGACATGGCGACCAACTTTGATGAGGCTCGTTTGCTGGAAAAGTCGCTGGACGAACTGGGGTTGAATTCGGCCGATGATTCGAAGTCCTGACGTAATTTTTTGGCAACTCGTTGGGACCCAGGAATCGTCGCTGCTTGCTAGCACCTTTTGAGTTGTTGATTTTGTGGGGACGAATTAGAATCGCCCCGTTGAGTTTATTGCTTGGCGATCAAGCGCTCTGTCTGTTTGGTTACGACCCATGTTTGCGACCGCATCTATGAAACTTGAGCAACGGATGCAGTCCGTCAGATTGATCTTGTCCGATGTCGATGGCGTTTTGACTGATGGCGGCATTTCGTATGACAACCAGGGAATTGAAATCAAGAAATTTCACGTGCGGGACGGCTTAGGTATAAAGCTTTGGCAACAGGCTGGCCACAAGTTTGGCGTGTTAACTGCACGCAATTCCCACATCGTGAAAGTCCGCGCGAGCGAATTGGGTGTCGCAATCATCCGACAAGGCTTTACCGACAAACTCCCCGTGGCGATGCAGATCATCGAGGAGAACCATTTGAAACCGGAAAACGTATGCTACATCGGCGACGACCTACCGGACTTGCCCGTCATTCGGTCGGTGGGTTTGGGAGTGGCGGTAGCGAACGCTGTGAACGAGGTGCGGTCGGCGGCACATTACACGACGAAAACACAGGGCGGCCAAGGGGCTGTTCGAGAACTCATCGAATTGATTTTGACCACACAAAAACGATGGAGTGAATTGTTGGCTCAATACTAGACGCCTGAAGCACGCGGTTTTTAGTCCGCTCTTCTGGCAGTGACTGCCTGATCATTTTCGACGATTAACGCAAAAAGGAATCCCGTTGATCCGTACTCTGCATCCCCTCGCACTTTATGGTGTCGCTTTGGCCGCAACACTTTCGGCCTATGGGATTTATGCTGCGCTGGTTGTGCCTGCCCTTGAAGGTCAGGGAGTGGATTTGGGCCTGCAGAGAACGGCAACGCTTTCAACGACGACGCCACAGGAAGTTTCGCCGAATCAGGATTACATGCGGTTCCTTCCTGCGGACGGTTGGGAACACAAGCCCTTCAAGCGTTTGGAAATGGATGACGGAATCGTTCTGTTTCAAGACTACAAGCAACGCGAGGACGGCGTGGTTGAGGTCTTCCCCTTCACGTTGATCCTTAAAAATAACCAGCCCGTTTACGGAGAGCAGCCGAAGACCGAAGAAACGCCCATCATCGTCCGGGCATCGAAACATGCAGAGCTAAAATTTGACCGACCATTTGTGATGGGTACGGCATCGGCGGGGAAATTGGCCGAGTGTCTTTTGCAAGGAGACGTAAACGTCTTTCGAAAAGCTACGGCCAACGACGATGGATTTGATTTTTGGACTCGCAATGTGCAGCTCACTCCGAAACGAGTGGTGTCGCTCGACGAAGTTCGTTTTCAGATTGGCCCGCACAGCGGAATTGGTCGGCATCTGATCTTGGACCTGGAACACAAGACTTCGGCATCGGCGATCAACAACAGTTTCTCGACGGTCAAAGGGATTTCCCGTTTGGAATTGGCGTTCGTCGAGCGAATTCGGATTATTCACGAACCGAAACTCCAGTCAGGTGCGAAAAAATCGACAACTGGGACGAGTCTTTCGACGGCTCCGATCGACGTTGTCTGCACCGGCCCCTTCGTCGTCGACTTCACCAACCAAGTGGCTGAGTTTCGCGACAATGTCGAGATCACACGCTTGGATGCCCATCGCGATCAACTCTTCGCAGAACGATTGCGACTCTATTTTACTCCTGATCAATCCAGTATCACGGCAGCCAACGAACAACCGGACTTGAAGCTTTCACGCATTCAGTTGCAGGGCATCCCCGCTCGATTATTGTTGCCGTCCGAATCTGCCGAGGTAACCGGCGAAATTCTCGAATATGATCTCGTCAAGAACGAGATTCTGGGGAACGATCCGCGGCGCGTCGAAATCAAGCATGTCAACAAACAATTCTTGGCCCAAAAAATACGATACTCGTTACGCGAAGACGGTGGGCTGGGAACGCTGATCGCCGAAGGTGCGGGAGAACTTCATCAGACACCGACCTCCGCTAACTCGCAGGATGGCTTTGACCTGCAGTGGAGCAATTTCCTCACGACTGAAGACGTAAAGGGCCGAAAGCTGATCACGATCGCGGGCGACGTCTCGGCACAAATCAACCTATTGACCAACGTCTCGGGCGACAAACTTGAGCTGTGGCTGGACGAGAAGTCGATAATGATTCCCGCGACAGAATCACAACCGGCGAAAACAAAACTCGAATATCTCCCGCGGGAACTGTTGGTGGACAATAATGTAAAAATTCGTTCGCCGGAGTTGGATGGCTCAACTCGCTTGCTGAAGTTGATCTGGCCTGTAGAGGCAATTCAACGAGTTTCAATTTCACCGGCTCAATACAACAGATCCGTTGTCTCACCCGAAAAACAAATCCATTTCGACCAGCGTGTGCAACGCATTCCGTTCGAAGCTGCCGACCCATTTCCGACTCACCCGCAAGAACTTGGGACACTTCGACCGGCAAGCGAACTGCCAGTTGCGCCAGCCAGCCAAGTTCTGCCGGCAACGCAACCGATCCAGGAAGCGCCGCTGCCGAACAGAAACCCACGGAAGCAAAAGTTGGCTGTCAGCGGAGACATCATCACGGTGCATCTAGCCGATAACAGCCAACAAAACCCTGCCGGATCTGCGAAATTAGCTGCGGAGCAATTTAAGAAGGTCAACATCGATGGCCGCGTTGTCGTGCTGCAATTGCAAGCGCAAGACCCAACGAAACACGATCTGAAAATCACCGGAGACAAACTGGAACTCAGTCCGCAGGCGGAAGAATTGTTCGAGGCCAGCGTTCTCGGCAACGCCTCGGTGGAGACCCCACAGTTCACGATGCAGGGTCGCGATTTGCATATCGATCAGTTGGCAAATCGAATATGGGTGAGCGGTGCCGGTTCGCTTGTCGTTCGCGAACTACGGCGTTCGCCTGACCGTGTGAACGAGCCTGCCGCGGCCGAAAATTTGCCGGTAGGTGATCAGCCCATTCATGTGGAATGGCTGGCAGGGATGATCTTCGACGGCGAAAAAATCTACTTTGAACAAGACGTACGTTGCCGCACACGACAGCGGCCCAATGCCGACGGCATCAACAGTTTGCTGCGTTCGCAAAGCGAGGGGCTTAGTCTGCAACTGAACCGACGCATTGATTTGTCGCAACTGGATGCGGACAATCCCGCCACTGAAGAAATCAGCGTCACGCAAATTGTCTTGTCCAATCAGATTCCCGATCGCGCATTTCCACCGCAGGCGGGAACAACGACTCCGCAAAACGTGGTACTAGAGAAATCAAACTTCGATCGGAACAAAGAACAAGTTGAAAAACAGTTGATCGTGGTGCCTCAAGTATCGATGAACACCGTGACTGGTGACATTCGCGCCAGTGGTCCTGGAATTCTGGTTGGGTGGCGCAAGCCGAAAGACGGAAAAGCAGCCGGGCCAAAATTTGATCTTGCTTCTTCGAGTAGCGGCGCCGAGACCTCTAAACATCCGATTCAATATCTTCAAGCCAACTTTGATCAACGGCTGGTTGCCAATACCGAAGACGAGCGAATTGCCCTTTCTGGGAATGTGCGAGCCTTGAACGGCGGCGTAAACAATTGGAATCAACAACTCGATCCGGATTTGGCACGAATTCCCGCCGACGCCACGCGAATCAAATGTGATCAATTGGAGGTGGCCCGTTGGCAGCCCCGCGGCCAGGAAAAACCAACGTCAGAGATCGCGGCCGTGGGGAATGTTCGGGTGGAAGGCGAACAATTTGAAGCAACTGCGCATCGGCTGACTTTTGACGAGGCAAGCGATTTTTTGACAATTGAAGGGGACGAACGAACCGCGGCCACGCTCTTGCAAAAACGTTCTCGCAACGCGGCCGCCAATCAATTGTCGGCAGGCAAAATCCGTTATCGTCCGTCGGATGAGGAAATAATCATCGGTGATGTGAAACATGCCGCCGTACGAGATGCCACTCCCGGCAAATAACTCGAGCGCGGAGAACTTTCCCGGTCGAGGCGGCAGAGTGGGGAGTCAACGAGTACAATGTCCTTGTTGCGAGCCAAACCAGTTCGGTTGTCGCGGTGGAGTTGAACAAACGACATGAGCCTTTTACCTATCGTCGTCGGCGCGGCACTGATTCTCGGTATCGCCTATTTGACTTACGGCCGCCTGTTATCACGGCTATTGCGGTTGGATGATCGACAGCCAACGCCGGCGGTTGAACTGCGCGATGATGTAGATTTTGAGCCGGTGAAATCGCCCTTTCTGCTGGGTCAACATTTCTCGGCCATAGCCGCCGCGGGTCCGATCGTGGGACCGATTCTGGCGGGGCTTGCTTTCGGGTGGATTCCCGCGTTCCTCTGGATTCTGCTCGGCAGTATTTTGATCGGTGGCGTGCACGACATGACCGCCTTGGTCTCCAGCATTCGTCATCGAGCGCGTTCAGTGACTGAAGTGGTCCGCGAGCATATCAGCCGCCGCGCCTATCTGCTGTTTCTGACATTCGTCTGGATCGCACTTGTTTACATCATTGTGGCGTTCACCGACATCACGGCGCGTTCTTTCGTTGGTTCTCAAACCCTTGAAAACGGCGAACAGGTTTCGGGAGCGGGGATTGCCATGTCGTCGCTGCTTTACTTGATCTTGCCGGTGTTGATGGGCCTGGCGATTCGCAAAGCTCGCGTTCCATTACATTGGGCGACCTTGATTTTTGTACCGCTGGTTGGCGTTGCGATTTGGGCTGGGCAATACGCACCGTTGGATTTGCAAAATTGGTTGCAACTCAGCGAAGCAACGACGGTCAAATTATGGTGTACCTTGCTGCTGATGTATTGCCTGGTGGCCGCGGTCGTACCCGTCTGGTTGTTGCTGCAACCGCGAGGATACATGGGCGGCATATTTTTGTATGTGGCCCTTGCAGGTGCGGCAATTGGAATCGTCATGGGTAACCAGACGATTCAATATCCTGGCTTTGTCGCTTGGACAAGCAAGAGTGGTGAAACCTTGTTCCCATTTTTGTTCATCACGATTGCCTGTGGTGCATGCTCCGGATTTCATTCCCTGATTTGCTCGGGAACAACATCCAAACAACTGGCGAAGGAATCGGATGCACGGCCGATTGGTTACGGATCCATGTTGCTGGAGGCACTCGTGGCGGTCATCTCGCTCTGTTGCGTGATGATGTTTGCCAAGGGCTCGGCGGAATTAGCCGGGGCAACTCCGAATACCGTCAAAACACCGAACATGATTTACGCGATGGGCATGGGCGCGTTTTTGGAAACGGTGGGGGTGCCGGCGAAGTTTGCGATTGCGTTTGCGCTGATGGCCTTTACGACGTTCGTCTATGACACTCTCGATGTTTGCACGCGGCTTGGACGGTTCATCATCCAGGAGTTGACGGGATTGAAAGGGTCTGCTGGTCGCTGGTTGGGAACGGCGCTGACGGCGGGATTTCCGTTGTTCTTTTTGTGGAACGCTGGACTTGATGAACAAGGCAAACCGGTTCAGGTCTGGCGCGTATTTTGGAGCTTGTTTGGAGCCAGCAATCAGTTGCTGGCCGCGTTGACATTGCTCGGCGTTACCGTTTGGTTGTGGCGGACCCGGCGTGCGGCTTGGGTTTGGTTCGTAGTTGGCTTGCCAACCGTCTTGATGTACACGATGAGCACTTGGGCGCTGTGCCAAATGACTCTGCCGGCATTCTTCGTTGAGGGTCGATTGACTGCGCCGGTAGGCATCGTGCCTTGGGTTGGGATCGTTCTGATAGCGTTGGCCGTCTGGATGTTGTTTGAAGCGTTGTTGGCGGTCTTTGAGAAGCCCTCGGATACAAAACCAACGCCCTCCAATCTGGCTGTAACACCCGGTTCGTGATGCTGGCGGCGGGAATCACCATTGAAGCAAGGTGAAAATCCCGCTAAAAGCACCTGTTTATCGGTCTCTCATCGCGAACCAGCGGACAAAATCTGTGCAGGAATTGGGCCACCATTATCATTCGAGAGTTGCCAAATCAGTGCTCATCCTGCACCGATCGATCGTCCATCGGGCGGTGGGATTGGCTGTTCTCTGCTTGGTTGCTGTCGGTTGTCAAAATCTAGCAATTAATGGAATTGCCGATCGCGTGATTCCATCTAACGACCGGAACTGGGTGCCGGATCTGGCGAAGATTCCGTTTGGCGAACTTAACGATGGCGTCGTTACCCTTCATAATTTTCGGAGTTGCCAATACATCACGGAGAGCGACTTCGTTGTCAACTTCAGCGAGCGGGTATTTCGCCTGAGTGATATTGTTGAAGTTGATTATGTGGTCGTGCCTTTCCAAAACACTCCGGTCATCGCGCATACGATGCTCAGCTTCCGCCTGGCAAACGACGAGTACGTCTGTGTCTCGTCCGAAATCCGCAAGGAAATCGGCGAAAACTTTTCACCAATGTTGGGAGTGACCAATCAATTTGAGTTGATCTATGTCATCGCGGATGAGAAGGACTTGATACGGTTGAGAACCCGGTACCGCAAAGCGGACGTGTATATTTATCCGACGGTTGCCGACGCGACTGCCGCACAACAGTTGTTCATCGACATCATGCAGCGCATCAACAAGTTGGCGTCGAAGCCCGAGTTCTACAACACGTTTGTGAACAACTGCACGACGAATATTGCCCAGCATGTGAACGGCATTTCCAGCCGTCGCCCAATCGGCCGTCTCAACTGGCAGGTGCTGTTACCAGGAATGTCGCCAAAATACGCTTACGAGTTAGGCCTGCTTGATCAATCGGTGCCTTTCGACGAGTTACGGCAAATGGCCCATATCAACCCTTTGGCCGATCAATATTTTGATGACCCCGACTTCTCCCGCCGCATTCGCATGCGTTTGTCAGAGTTAGATTCAAAGCCAGCAACTCGCCAACGATAATCAAATTGTCGAACGGTGAACTGAGTGTTTACTTCTTCATCACTGCATCCGAGACCGACCGCAAGTAGGCGACCAAATCCAGGACTTCGTCGCGCGTCATCGAGTCGAGCAGGCCGGTGGGCATCATCGAGGTTGTCGACGGCTTCATATCGGCAATGTCGCCAACTTTGATGTTGGTGAAACGCCCGGGATCGTACAAATCGGTTTGCACCATGTACTGATCGCCATTGAGATTGGCAACTCGGCCAACGACCGTTTGGCCATTTTCGAGTTGAAAAACCGTTGCACGATATTGATCCGAAACTTCCTTGCTCGGCACCACTAACGTTTCCAGCAAGTCCTGTGAATTGAATCGACGTCCGGCGGGTGTCAGGTCGGGACCGACGCTCCCCCCTGCCCCGTCGAGTCGGTGACACTTGAAGCATTGGCCGACGGCAAACATCTTCTCGCCGTTTTTCAAATCGCGATTCGCTAAATCCTGTTCCTTGATCGGCAGCAACTCCTCAAGCTTCCAATTCTTAACGATCGGTCGTTTGGCGACCTCAACGTCTGGTCGTTGATTGATTGGAGCCGCGGTAAGCAATCCACCCAGCGCATTTTTTTCTTCATCCGATAAACGCGTCACTGCATCGGCACGAGTATTGAGCAAAAACTTGGCAAACGAATTGCCGCCGCGGAAACGGCCTGCGTCGACAAACCACTGGTAGTATTGTTGGCGCAGATCGGAGGTCCAACCTTGAGTGCAAACCCGTAAGACGAAATTGTAATGCACCTGTTCCTCTTGCGATTTTGATTCTTGCATCAAACGCATTGTGGGGGCGACGGCTCCTGGAGCATCAATGCCGCAGAGCAAGCGAGCCAATTCCATATCGAGAGTTGAGCTGCCGGAGGGGAAATGAGGTTGCAGATAACTGGCGATTGCGTCGCGTTTATCTTTGAGCGCTGCGTTGCGCCGCAGCCATAGCAGCCCCACATCACGAAGCCAATGTAATTGTTGATCGGGCGTCAGGTTGCCCCACGAGAGCGCAAGGAGTCGTTCGATGGCCTTGGCAGCCAGGGCATCATCGCCGCTGCGGGCAATCGCCAGGGCTGATTCCAGGGTTGACTGTGTGTCTCGTGGTTTAAGGATCGCTTCGCCCCAGCTTGCCGAAGGCATCCGCTCAATGGCGATTCGCGCTGTGTACCGGATGAAACGGTCGACGTGGGCCAAGTTTGGAACCGCAGTTTTGACAACTTGATTGGCTTCGCTGGGCTCGGCTGTGAGCAAGCCCTCAAGCTGCCGTCGAAGCGCCTGCATTTCTGTTAACGGTGGCGTGGCTGCTGGAGCCGTAGAATCTGACCCACGATAGCTCACGCGATAGAGCGCCGAATGAGTGCGCCGACCGCCGATCAAGAAGTACAAGCTTCCGTCCTTCGGGTTCACAACCATGTCTGTGATTGCGAGTCCGGGACCGGTAACGAAAACCTCTTTGTCTGCCGAATAGGAGGCACCGGCATCCTTCATGTGAACGGCATGGATCGCGCCATAACTCCAATCGGCAATGAACAATGCGTTTTGATACTTGGCGGGGAACTTGGCCCCGGTACCGAAACTTATTCCGGTTGGTGATCCGGGACCGATATCAATGGTCGCCGGCAAGCTGTCGGGGTAGTAGGCCGGCCATTTTCCGGTTCCGCTGCGCCAACCAAATTCACTGCCTGCGGTTGCATGACAAACTCGCGTGGGTCGATACCAGGGCAGGCCGATGTCCCATTCCATATCAGCATCGAATGTAAACAGTTCTCCATTCGTATTCATGGCAATGTCGTATTGGTTGCGGTAACCCATCGAAAGGAGTTCCAGCGTTTTGCCCTCTGGATCCGTCTGGCAAATCCACCCGCCCGGAGCCAGAATCCCGGCCGCATGTCCGTTGGCGTCCCACATTCGCGGCACAACTTGATCTTCGTCCCAATTGAGGGGCACTCGTGACGCGGTTGGTTTAGGAAGCTCCGTATGATTGCCGGCACAGATGTAAAGCGACTTTTTATCTGGCGACAAGATGATCGCATGCGGACCATGCTCGCCACCCCCTTTGACTTGCATCAACATTCGCACCGAATCGTATTGGTCGTCGTTGTCGGTATCTTCGGCTTTGTAGAGGCCAGACGGCTGCCCGTCGCCTTCGTGACTCATCACGTACAGGCCACCAAAGGCATACAACAGACCATGAGCCCGTCCGGTTTTGATTTCGATTGGCTCGACGCGAGTTGTTTGCGCGGCATCGTCCAAGGTCACGCGATACAGCCCACCGTATTGGTCCGAAGCGATCAAGCGACCCTTGTCATCCACGGTCATACTGACCCACGAACCTTGCTGCTTTGGAATGTCGAACATCTTGTCGACGACAAAGCCATCGATACGAGCGAGGTTCTCGCCTTCCGTTTGCCAGGCTACTGCCAACGAGCAGACGCAAATCATCCAGCAACCGAATGCCAAACCAAAACCGCCCGAAGCTCGAATCATTGTCATTTCTCCCAAGGCCAAAATCGTTTCCTTATTTCAGGCACTATTTTGGCCACAAACAGGCTGACTTCCAAGTGACTGCCCCGAGAATGTAGAAGCCCCGAGCCCTTTTTGTGACAGATTCTCAGAATTCGTTAGCCTTTTGCCCCATCTCGAAAACAATTTTTGGCATAAGGATGGCTTCGTTTTCTTGAAGCACTGCAATTTGCTGCCGACGGATGTCGAAACCTAGAAGTGATAAACCGGCGCAAGGGAGGCGCGCGGTTGGAGTGAACTCTCAGGTTTACTTCTTATCAAGATCCAATTCTGGAACGGCTGCCGTGGGATCTGTTCCCGATTCGGTTGACTTGGCCTGAACACGAAGGCCAAGAAGATTGGCGATTTCGTCTTCTTCTGTGGACCAAACGACCAACCCTACGATGCCGATCGCCAGCAGGAGAGCGATCCAACCGGGGTGAATTCGGGTTTCTTCGAAATGCGGATCCAAGGAAACCCATTGCCGAGAATCCTGCCAGCCGAACCGCGTTTGGCGGAAATAGTTATCCGCCGTTGGGGGTACCGGTTTACTGTCCGGAGGTAACGAGTTCTGGAAAAACGAAACCAGACAAATACCCATTGCGAAGAAGTGCAAGGCCAGAATTTTCTGTGTCATGGTGAACAAGCTCGCGGTCAATTGCGTCAAAGGTTGGAACGGACGGAATTGAATTGCAAAACGAATGCCAACCTCAGAATGGCCCGTTTCCCGCGATTCAGGGCTTTTCTTGATGCTGAAAAGCCACATCTGAGGTTACCCCGCGTTGACAAAAAACAGCATCTGTCGACCATGGAGAAGGAAAAGTTTGCTTAATCCGGAAAAAACAAAAGAGCCGTCGCAAGGTGTCAAGCGATATTTGCGGCGAGGAACGCCCGACAAAACCCAAGTTTAGGGAGGATTTGACGCTCAAGATTTCTTGACAAAGCTAGAATAAAAGTGGAACGGCGGAACAGAGAGAAAGATGGTTAATCAAGATCGCATTAAACGAAAACAACTCATTCGAGAGGCCGAAGGCTATCTCGACCTGATGAGCGTTTTTGAAGACCGTTGGAAACTTGAGCCACATCTGGCTGAAGTGATGGCGGAACGCGTTCTCGTAACTCTTTCGCAAATTGAAAATCCTCAAGGCTTTCAACCCGAAATTCTGTTTCTAAAGGGTCAGGCTCATCGGGCAATCGGGCGATTCAATGAAGCGGCTGGCTTGCTGGAACAATCGCGTCGACTCGACCCAGAAAACGTGAGCACGATTCTGGCTTTGGCATGGTGCTACAAACGGCTGAACCGTTTGGGAATGGCAATCGAGATCATGCGAGAAGCGGTCCTCATTGATACCGAGAGCGCAATCGCTCATTACAACCTCGCGTGCTACCTGGCACTCGACGCCCACTTGAAAGATGCCGTGCATCACTTGGCGATTGCCTTGGAAATCGATCCGAAATATCGCAAGCTGGTCACGAGCGAAACCGACTTCGATTCGATTCGCAATACGAAAGAGTTCCAAGCGGCACTCTCCATCAATGTCTAGGGCCTCGGCAATGACCGGCTCCAGACCGAGAATAGGCCCGTGAATACTCCCACCGCGCTCCCTTTGGAATTCATCGAGCGAATTTCACGAATTCTGCCCGCAGAACTCCTCGATCAATTCTGGAAAACTTTTGAACTTCCTCGACGCGCGGCCTTGCGAATCAATACGCTGCGCATCGACTTGGCTACCGCTGTTGAATCGCTCAAGCAAAACGGCTTGACTCTGCGGCCGGTAAACTGGTCGCCTGCGACTTTTGCGATTCCAGTGGAACAGCGGGAGTTGGCGTCCCATCTTCCCGAATCCACTCGCGGGGAGATTTATTTGCAAAGTCTTTCCAGTCAATTGGCGGCGGTCGTGCTTGACCCGCAACCGGGCGAACAAGTCCTCGATCTCGCCGCGGCACCGGGGGGCAAGGCCGCCCATCTCGCCACATTGATGCAGAATCAAGGTCTTTTGTCCTGCGTCGAGCCGATCAAACCCCGTTTCTTCCGCATGCAAGCCAATCTGAAGAACCAAGGCGTAACGATTGCCAAATTCTATCTGACCGATGGACGAACCGTCGGCAAAAAAGTTGGCCCTCGATTCGACCGCGTGCTGCTGGACGCACCCTGCAGCGGCGAAGCCCGCTTTACCACAACCGACCCCGCTTCGTTCGCGACCTGGAGCCCCCGCAAGATTCGCGAAACCAGTCGAAAACAAGTCGGCCTGATCAAAAGTGCATTCGAGGCGCTGCGTCCCGGAGGGAAATTGCTCTATTCGACTTGTAGTTTTTCCCCGGCTGAAAACGAGTGCATTGTTGCAAAACTCTTGGAGGCGTTTCCTGATCAAGCGAGCGTGTTGCCCATTCCGTTGACGAACGAGGCCGTTGATCCTTACTCGGCTAACTCTGCCGACCAGATTCCGACTTGGCCCGGGCTAACGGAATACGAGGGCGAGGTGTTGCCCACTTCACTCCAACACACCTTGCGGATTATGCCTAACGAATTTTACGAAGGCTTTTATCTGGCCTTGATTCAGAAGCGTCTGTAGGCATCCGAATCAAACTGTCTTTGACAAGTAAAATTCGCCTGTCAGTTGGCGGCAGGCGTCGGTGTAAACGTGTTTCGACAACTCGATGGTGAGCCGTTCGTCGACCAAATCAACGCTTTGGAATCCAAACTCTAACAAGACTCGTTTGGGGGGCAACCCCGGCAACGGACAGACGTTTGTTCGTCGGCTCAATTTCAGCCCGGCAGTGTCGGCCGCCTGCATTGCGGCGGCGGCGGACGTTGCGGGCCAAATCATGCTGAAGCTGCCTTGATCAGCAAGCATTCGTTTGACCGCGGCAAACAATTCCTCCAGCGACAGCTCAACGCTGTGCCGCGCCTTGCGACGCGAATCGTCGGCTGCAAGAAGTCCGTTCGTGAAGAATGGCGGGTTGCAAAGAATTGAGTCAAATTTTGAATCTTGCGGCGCAAATTCTTGAATGGCCATATTCCAAACCTGCAATCGACCGGGCCAAGGCGACTGGCGAAAGTTCCCGGCGGCTTGCTGGGCCGCTTCAGTGTCCGATTCCACAGACTGGATTTGAGCGGCAGGGTTTCGCTGCGCGGCCATTAGTGCGAGCAGTCCGCATCCTGTTCCGATGTCGAGGATGTGTTGCGCCAGTTCAATCTTGGCCCAAGCTCCCAGCAAAATCCCATCCGTGCCGACTTTCATTGCACAACGGTCATCAGCCACAAAAAACTGTTGGAACTGAAATCCCATGATCGTGCTGCAATCTGCTTACCTTGAATCGGCAATCGCTCCGATGATGAGCACGACAACAAT
The DNA here is from genome assembly GCA_040081565.1 of Pirellulaceae bacterium. Classification (GTDB taxonomy): domain Bacteria; phylum Planctomycetota; class Planctomycetia; order Pirellulales; family Pirellulaceae; genus BJ22. The sequence continues at coordinate 1,536 of JBEBGH010000008.1, read as the reverse complement.
GCCGCTTTGGCACAAAATCGAGCAGGCTCCTAGCACGATGCCAATCACTGCATGTGCCGATCCCTTAATGATTGGATTCTCTCGTCGCTTCCTCAATCCTATGATTCCCAGAATCAGGGACGCAATGCCAAGCGGAACCCCGACAACAGGCAACAACGCTGCGATTCCCAAGTAATAGGCGATCAAGGCATGTGGGTTTTTGTAGGGAATCAATCCACCGGTCTTGTCTCCTTCTGTTTCGAAAGGCCGCGTTGGCAGCGACTGTTGCACGGGGGTTGCAAACGGATTTTCAGAAGGAGGTGGAAATTGACTTGACATAAGAATGTGCCCGGTGGTGAACAAGATGCAACCGATCGCCGCCGAGGCTAAAATACTTCAAAAGAAATCAACATTCAATTACTCCTCTAGAAGGTGGCCGATGCCCAGCATGAATCCCAGCAAGACCGTAGGAGAATATTTTTCGAAACTTGCCAATTTCAAGAAGGAAATAACGCTTTTGCGAAAGACAATTTTGGAGTGCGGGCTCGAAGAAAACATCAAATGGGGCGGACCCGTCTACTCGGTGAATGACAAGAATGTCGTCGGCCTCGGCGCATTCAAGTCTTATTTTGGCGTCTGGTTTTTCCAGGGAGCCTTACTGAGCGACAAGAAAAAGATTCTGGTCAACGCGCAAGAAGGTCGGACCAAGGCGCTCCGCCAACTGCGGTACCACCGCCCGGAGGACATCGATCTGAAGACGTTGAAGGCTTACGTTAACGAAGCTGCCAAGCTTGCTCAAGAAGGAAAAGAAATTAAGCCCGATCGCAACCGTCCGTTGGAAATTCCCTCCGAACTCATGACGGCTTTGGGCAAAAACAAAAAAACGAAAGCCGCATTCGATTCGTTGACGCTTGGCAAGCAGCGGGATTATGCAGAGTACATTGCCAGCGCAAAACAACCGGCAACCAAACAAAAACGGTTGGAAAAAATCTTGCCGATGATCGCCAGTGGAATCGGCCTGAACGACAAGTATTCAAAGCGCTAATCGGGCTGCAGCCGGTCATGTTTGAGCTGGCGTTGAAAGGGATTCGCGACTTAGCGCCAGTGCTGCGAGCGGAACGTCGTTATTAACCATTCTGACTAATGGCAACTTGATGGTGAATGCGGTGCCCTTGCCGACGGTGCTTTCGACTCGAATTTTGCCTTGATGAGCTTGAATGATGGTGCGACAGGCAGAGAGACCCAGGCCCGTGCCCCCTTTGCCCGTTTCATCCGGGCCGGACTTCGTGGTGAAGTAGGGGTCGAATATTTTACTTAGCTTCTCTGGCGGAATTCCGGTACCGAAGTCGCGGACGAACAGGTCAACGGTTCGTGCGACAGCGTCATGCGACAAGCGAATCAGCAATCGTCCGCCGGTTGGCATCGCTTGTCTTGCATTCGTCAACAGGTTCAAAAGAACTTGTTGAATTTGGTTGGCAACGACAGGGACCTTGGGCACCTCGTCGATTTCGAGTTCAACCGAAACGCGATATTTTTGCATTTCGCGCTCGAGCAACA
>JBEBGH010000007.1:0-36614 GCA_040081565.1 Pirellulaceae bacterium | reverse complement strand
ACCGTGGTGCCGACGATCACATTCTCATCGACTTCATTAACGGCCGCATCGCTGTCAGTCGGTATCGAAACATTGAACTCATCCAGATCGTTGATCGTGATGTTGAACGATTGGGTTTGAGTCGAACCATCACTGGAGGCCGCCTGGACGGTGATCGATCGCAGGGCGCCGTGCGTTTCCCGGTCGATGGCTGCTGCGGTGGTGACGACACCCGTGTTCGCATCGATCTGGAACAGTCCACTCGGATTGCTGGTCAGGCTGTAGGTGATCGTGTTATTGGTTGCATCGAGGTCAAAGGCATTGGCCGTTAGGCCGACGGTGGTTCCAATGGCTACGTTTTCGTCGACTTCGTTAATCGCAGCATTACTATCGGTCGGGATGGTCACATCGAATTCATCGACGTCGGTGATGGTGACGCTAATATCTTGCGAGTCGGTCAGCGTACCATCGGAAACTTGAACAGTAACTTCGTAGATTCCGTTTGAGTCGAAATCGCTGTGGGATTCGCGGTTGCGACCCGATGCAAACGTAAGGACACCGGTGTTAAGATCGATGTTGAATAACCCGGCATCAATTCCGCTGATCGAATAGGTTAGCGTTTGACCTGGCAAGTCACCGTCGGTTGCCGTGACGGTGGTCACGGCCGTCGAGTTTTCGGCCACGTTGATTGCAGCCGTTGCTCCGCCACCGTTACTGGTGATCACAGGATTATTATCGTTAACCGGAGTCACTGTGATGTTGAAAGTACCTGTCGAAGCCGATCCGGTCCCATCATCCACGCTGACCGAAAAACTGTCACTGCTGGTTTCACTGCCGTTGTGGTCGTAAGTGATCAGTCCAGCATTAATGTCGGCTTGGGTGAAGGTACTGCTTACCGACAAGGCAATGCCGCTGCGGCGAAGCGTGCCGTTGGAGGTGGCTGTGGTAATCGTGTAGACCAGCTGGCTCGTCGTGTTGTCCACGTCGGTCGTGAGAAGTTGGGTATTGCTGATTGCGTTCCCGGTGGAATTCTCATTCACCGTTCGGCCAGCGTTCGTGGCGAGTACCTGTTCATCATTGACCGATGTGATACTGACCGTTGTACTGCCCGTTGCCGGCAGCGCTCCGCCAGAGCCCTGGCTGCCGGAGTTGCCGTCGTTGAAGTTCCAATCGATCTGAACGCTTGCCGGAGGTGCATCGCTGGAGTTGCTGTAGGCGATTTGTTGCATCGCACTGTTTACTAGCGCATTGGTCGCGTTGGCATTGAAGGTCAACACCAGCGTTCCTGCGCTGTTAGTCGTTACGGTGCCGATGGTCGTTCCGCCCACGACCAGGCTACCGCCCTGCGTCAACGCGGACAGCGTGCCGGTGGCGGAGTAGACGTCTTGCGAGTTCGCTCCACCGTTGCGGACCAGGGTCAGCGTCGCGCCGCTGAAGTTGTTCGCGGCCGAGAGTTCAGCATCGAGGATCGTCACATCCGAATCTAAAACAACTGCCGAGCCCCCTTCCGTAAAGGCTGGAGTGCCGTTGAGCGCGGTGAATGCCGCCTGATCGTTGACCGAGTTGACCGCGACGGTTGAAGCAATCGACAGCGTGGTGGTATCCGAGCCGCCGTTAGTTGTCCCGCCGTTGTCCTTGATTTGGGTCAGGGTCACAACGCGGTTGCCTGCCGCAGGGTTGTCGGTGTTGGTGTTTTGATAGGTGACATTGTTGACCATCGTCTGAGTGGCCGCAGTAGTCAGGCTGCCACCGGACAAGACAATCGTAGCGGTGCCACCGCTGACGGTTGAGCTGTATGCCAGACCATTGGTGACGGTCGTGCCGGAACTGTTGGCGCCGAGTGCAATTGTCCTCCCGTCGACCACGATCACTTCGTTGCTTCCGTCTAACAAGCCGCTAATCGTAAAGGTCAAACCGGTGATTCTTTGGCCAGCTTCGATGGTGGAAACGGCGGCGCTGCCGAATACATTGACCGCTGCGGCTTGTGTTCCCAGCCCAGCAGCTTCGGTGAAAGTTGGGTTCAGGGCACTGGCGTTCAACGTCGGTGCATCGTTCACCTGGGTTACGGTAATCAGGACAAATTCGCTGAAGTTATCCGAACCGCCGTTGGCCGTGCCGCCTGAATCCGTAGGGTTGAATTGAAACCCCGAGGTACCAGTCGAATTCGTAGTCGTTCTGAACTGTAGGCCCCGGAGTTCAGTTAAGGTTAGCACACTGCTTGTCGTAACCAGTGTTGTGCCATCCGCCAGATAGACACTTCCAAGTCCCGTAGGTACAGCGGTCACGTTGTAAGTGAGCGTCTGCCCACTTTCGTCGACACCACCGCCAGGGCCATAGGCCAAACTTCCGAATCCCAGGGAAGTGAAGCCTGAGTCTTCCAACACGGTCAGGTTATTGACGCTGCCTGCGGTTCGGATCGGTGCGTCGTTGACTGGCGTCGCGCTAATCTGTACTTGCACCGGAGTGGTCGACTCCAGTCCGCCGTCGTCCTTGGCAACAACCGTAAAGGAATTGAGCGTCCCGTTGGAGTCCAGCGCTCCCGTCCAGTAGGCCTGTCGCGTAGCATCGATCGTGTCGTTTGTACCTGCAGCCCAAGCCGTCGCGGTGCCGGCACTCGTTCCAATCAGCAGTGTTCCACTACTGACTGTTTTCACGACAAAGGCGGTTACCGTGCCGTCCACATCGGCTTCATTGCCCGCTGCCAAAAGGTCGGCAAAAGTAATGGTTGCCTGAGTATCTTCGTTGATTGTTACCACTGGCGATGAAAAGGTCGTCAGTGTCGGCGCATCATTGGTAGCGGTAATGTTGACAACCACACTTCCTGACGCCGACAAAGCTCCGCCACTTCCCTGGGCACCGCTGTTGTTATCGTTGAACGTCCAGTCAATCAACGCCGAAGCGGGTGGAGCGTTGCTGCTGTTGCTATAGGCGATTTGCTGCATCGCCGAGTTGACCAACGCGTTAGTGGCGCTGGCATTGAAGGTCAATACGAGCGTCCCGGAAGCGTTCGTGTAGGTACCTATGGTGGTACCGCCGACTACCACGTTGCCACTGGCGGCCGAGATGGAAGCCAAAGTGCCTGTGGCGCTGAGGACATCTTGGCTGTTGGCTCCGCCGCTGCGAACTAACGTTAGAGTTGCACCGTTGAAATTGTTACTTGCCGAAAGTTCGGCATCGAAGATCGTCACGTTTGAATCCAACACGACTGGCGATGTGCCTTCTGTGTAGGTCGGTGTGCCATTCAGTGTGCTCGTCGCACCAAAGCTGGTGTCGAGACTGCCGTTGGTGTTGTAACGAACGACGGTATTATCACCACTCGCGAATGTTGCGTACCCCGCGACAACCAGTTTTCCGTCGGACTGCAGGGCGATACCGGCAGCGGTATCCGTGGCTGTTCCAATGGCGGTTGTCAGCTTGCCGTCCGTATCAAAGCTGGTATCGGCACTGCCGTTGGCATTGAGCCGCACGACGGCGACATCGTTATTTGCGCCATTGAAGGACTCACCCACGACGATAATCCGCCCGTCAGGCTGAATGGCCATTGCTTTGCTATAGTCGCTCGATGCTCCTACGGCGATGGTGGCGATGCCGTCTGTGTCAAAGCTGGTATCGAGGCTGCCGTCGGTATTGAATCGCAGGACCGTGAAATCGGGTGTGGCTCCGATCAGGGAATCGCCAGCCACGACAATCTTGCCATCCGTTTGTAATGCCACGGCATTGGCTACGTCATATCCACTGCCGACAGCCACGGTGCGCTTGCCATCGCTATCGAAGCTTGTATCGAGGCTGCCGTTGGTGTTATAGCGAACGATGGCCACATCCTCGTTCGTGCCGTTGTGGCTGTAGCCGACAAGTACCACTTTCCCGTCGGACTGGAGTGCCAGGCCGTTGGCTCGATCAACTCCAGCGCCAATCGCCGTGGTCACTTTGCCATCAGTGTCAAAGCTGGTGTCCAGGCTGCCGGACGCATTCAGCCGAACGAGCGCGAAGTCTTCGTTGCCGGCAACCGTCGCGTAACCACCAAGCAGGATCTTGCCGTCTGTTTGGACCGCAATCCCATTGGCGTAATCGTGGCCACCTGCCAAATCAATCAGGGCGATACCATCGCCATCAAAACTCGTGTCGAGCGTTCCGTTTGCATTGAAACGAACCACGGCGAAATCATTGGTGGCTCCATTCTGGGAATATCCTGCCGCGAGAATCTTGCCATCGGCCTGCAGCGCGAGGCTGGTAAAGGCGTCATGCGATGCACCGAGCGACATGGTCACAATGCCGCCGGTACCGAAGCTGGTATCGAGCGTGCCGTCGGCGTTATACCGCGCAATGAAGGGTTCGGTGGTCGTCCCACTATTGTAGCCGCCGACCACCAGAATTTTGCCATCGGGTTGAATCGCCGTTGCCGAAGCCCCATCCCAATTGCCGGAGATCGCCGTCGTAACCTTGCCGGTCCCCGCACCGGTAGTGAAAGTCGGAGCGTCGTTGACGGCGTTGATCACCAGTGAGGCGGAGTCCGTCGCCGTCGAGAACGGAGTTGCGCCGCCATTCGAAGAAGTATCCGCTGCGCCGCCATTCGCTCCGATCGTCTGATCCCACGCACGGAAAGTGACGGCGCTGGCCAGCGTCCCGTTGTAGTTGGCATTAGGCTGAAAGTAGATTCGTGTGCTGGCGTCAGCAGCCAGCAGCCGAGCGTTGTTCGTGGCTACGGCCCCCAACGCGTTCCAGTTCGTGCCGTTGTTGGTCGAATAATACCAGGTACCGTTGGCCGTGTCGGCCGCCGTAAGCGCAATACCCAAAAGCGGGCTGGTATCCAAGTCGGTCACATTGTCGACTTGGCCGCCGGGGCTGGCGAAATCTACTAAACTCGAAATCAACGTCCCCATAGCCCCTGACGGTGCGCCAGCATCTTCATTGATGGCGGCGAGGGACGGGCTTTTGGACGAATCGAGAACCGGGGAGTTGTTGAGCGGCAATAACGCAATTGCATCAAATTCTTCGCCGCCTGCCGTAAGTCCAACATCCAGCCCTTGCATCAGCATCGCCGCCGTACCTGAACTTGTTCCAGTTCCGGTCGCCGTGACTGTCAGCGTAAAAATGTCATACGTTGTCACGCTCAGATCGTTCGTACCCACCGTGTCGTTTCCATCAAGCGAGATCAACAATTGTCCAGCGGATAGAGCGGTGCCGCCCAGGGTTGCATTGGCCTGAACTAGTTCCAGTCCGAAAATTTTGGCGCCAAAGCCAATACCCGCACTCGCTCCGTCGATGAATTCGGTTCGAGTCCCGGACGTTGTGCCAGGGCCCACATCGATTGCCTGGTAACGCGTGACATCCTTGTCATAGGTACCACTGCTTGCGGTCAACAGGAAATCACCCGAGTTCAGGGTAACGCCACCTACCACGGTCGCGGTTTCCACAAGCGCAAAGTCACGAGTCGAGTTGCCAGCCATGGGGTTCTGCAGCAAAATCGAAAAAGTGCCAGCACTGTAATTCCCGGGGGTCGTAGGACGGAATAATGCGATGTCATTGGACGAAATCGCCACTCCACCAAGCGTTTCATTCTGGGCCGTACTGAAAAGCACATCGCCCGGCATCAAAGTTACGGCATTGGCACTGCCGACGGTGACGGTCCGCGATACATAATGCAGACCATTCAAATTTCCAACACCTCCACCAAAGTTATCGAGATCAAAATTTGTCGCAAACAGGGTGCCGGTTGTGGTGCCCGGTTCAAAACTCAAGTTGGGATCTCCAAATTGTGTGGTATCATTCGCGTCCCAGGTAATGCCTCCTGCGGTCGCATTATTTGCGGTGGAGAGCCAAAGTCCTGTGGGATTTGTCGCTTGAAATGCTGCCGAAAACTCCGAAGTCTCGTTGGTGGGACTGGTCGCGGTGGCCGTGATGTACTCGCCGACCGAAACGGATGACGAAAGCGTTGTATTAAAGCTTGCCGTAAAAGGACTGCCTGCCGACGTCGTTACGGTTGTAAATCCTACGTATCGCTGTCCTTCGTTGTCACTGGTCGAATTCGCAAAGAACTCGATTCGGTACGTCTTACTCGCTTCGCTATTTAGGGACCCACCCACTGCAATGGTGCCACCGTTCGTCACAGCGTAGCTAATGACGGGAAAATTTTGCAGATTGTTTGCACCACCATCTGAGTCATTGAGATCGTTTGTCCCAAGACCGTTCAAACCTAGGTCGATCCCCTGATCCGTATTGGAATAGATGGAGTTGCCGAGAATCGAATTCGCGGTTCCGGCGGCAACATGAATTCCGTCTCCAGCGTTAAATGCAATGGTGTTGCCTTGCCCTGCCGTCGTTCCACCGATCGACGTCGAACTGGCACCATTCGAAATAAGTATGCCTTGCGCGCCGTTTCCAAGGCTCCCCGTACCAGCGGCATTGGTGCCGATCAGGTTTGAACGAATCACGTTGCCCGTGGCGGTCGCCGCGTCCACCGTCAAACCGTAATAGGTGTTACCCGAAATCAAGTTGCCCGCACCCACTTGACCGATCGTGTTATTGAACGAACCATCGAGCCATATTCCGTCCAAATTGGCGCGCGCACTCATGCCCGTCAAATCGGTTCCGATGTAATTGCTTAAGACACTACTGCCAGACGTCGTTGAATCGAAGTAAACTCCAAAGCCAGCGTTGCCGGAGATGATGTTGCGCGAGACGCTGGTCGTACCGCCGATCATCACTGCCCCAGCGCTTGACATCACTGAAACGCCGTAACTGCTGTTGGCCACGATCGTATTGCCGTCGGCAGCCAAGCCGATGGTGTTGCCGGCGATGACGGTTCCCGTGGTGCCGCTGTCGGTGATGCGCACACCATAGGTGTTGCCTGAGATGATGTTGCGTTCGGCGGCGTCGTTTGAGCCATCGGCATTGGTGCCGATCCTTGTGCCGATCGAACCACCTTCGACTTTGACTCCCGAGGAGCCATTGCCAATAAGCGTAAGACCATCTCCTCCGACGCCGATGTAATTGCCCTGAATCGTTGCACCCGAGGTAGCATTGCCGACCACGATGCCGCTAAAGGTATTTCCCGCGATCACATTGCGTGCACCGACCGCACTGCCGCCGAAGACATTCCCCGTGCCGGCACCCCAAAAAGTCGCGCCGCCGTTAATATTGCCCAGCGCGACCAGTCCCGTGGCGTCGGTGCCGATGTAGTTTCCGACCAGCAGATTATTTTGCGAAGTGGCGTTGAGCACCTCAAAGCCAAAGTGATTGTTGCCCGAGAGCACATTGCGCGCGCCGGCAGTGAAACCGCCGATGATGTTGTTGCTGGATCCATTCTGGATGAACACACCGGATTTGAAGGTATCCGCGACGGAGCCATTCACATCGCCAGTGCCGGCGGCATTGGTGCCAACGTAGTTCCCGGAGATCGTGCTGAAATCCACGTTGTCGAAGAAGATGCCCTGCTGCGAATTTCCCGAAACGACGTTGCGCGAAGCAGCGGTGGTGCCGCCAATCAGGTTACCGATACTGTTGAAGGCATGGATGCCGTGCTCGGCATTGGCTGAGGCTACAGTGCCCGTGTTGTTGAGGCCGACCCAGTTGCCATCAATCACGTTGTTGCTTGACGCGCTGATCTCAATACCATGGCCCGTGAAGCGGTTAATCGTCAGCCCTCGAATCGTGCTGCCGCCGGCATTCGCCCCGGACAGAAAGAGACCCTCCAGGCTGGTGCCAAGATTATTGCCGTTGAGTTCGATGACCGGCGTGCCGGCGTAATCCAGCTCGCTCCAGCCATCGATCACCAGCGTGCTGGTGATGCCCGGCAAGGGCGTCGCCCCGACGGAGATCGTGTGTACGCCAGCTCCGGCGATGTTGAACGTGATCAGGTCGATGCCGACGGTGTTGTTCGCCGCCGTGATCGCCTCACGCAACGAAATGCCGTCCCCGCCGGGCGTGGCGATGAGGGCCGAGACCGAGGTGATCGTGCCGTTAATGGTGTCGTTGGTATTCGTGACGATGAGCGTCTGATTGACCGCCGTGACGTTTGCCGCGAACTCCGAAGTCTCGACCGGATTCAGCGATGCGTCGAGCCTTGTCGCCGTCGCGGAGATGACCGCGCCGGTGGCAACATTGGCCATGATCTCCGTGCCCCAGGTCGCATTGCCCGTCGCATCGGTGCGCACATTCACAAAGCCGAGATACGATTGCCCCTCGCCATTACCAGAGGCGTCGCCGGCAGTGTTCGAGAAGATCTCAATGCGGAACCATGTGCTTGCCACACTTGCGAACGTTCCGCCGACGGCAAGTCGACTGCCTGCATTTGTGACCGCGCGGGTCAGCACCGGAAAGTTCTGCAGATTGTTCGCGCCCCCGTCGCCGTCGGGCGCCGGATCGTTTGCGTTCACGCCGTTGATGCCGAGGTCTATGCCGAGCTGCGTGTTCGAGTGGATCGAATTGCCGACGATCGCCACGCTCGTGCTCGCCGGTATGAAAATGCCGTCGCCCGCGTTGAACGCGATCGTGTTTCCCTGGCCCGCAGTCGTGCCGCCGATGATCGTGTTGTTGGCGGTACCGCCATTGCCAATCAGGATACCGTGGCCGGCATTGCCAAGTGAAGAGACGCCGCCGGCTTCAGTGCCGATCAAGTTACCTTGTATGACGGTGCCGGTGCTGGCTCCCGCGTCACCCAGGTCGATGCCATCGCCAGTGTTGCCGGAGATCAGGTTGCCGATGACCTGGTTATTGAGCGCGGCGTTGTCGATATCGACGCCGTCGTCGTTGTTGCCGAAGTCGATCGTACCCGTGTAGTCGGTGCCGATGTAGTTGTTCCGGACGATGTTGCTGTTCGAGCCGCCTGCCGTACCGCCGATCTGGACGCCGTCGCTGTTGCCTGCGATTACGTTGCGATGCGCGGTCGTAGCGCCGCCGATCGTGTTGTTGCTGGCTCCATCGATAATAAAGACACCGTCATTGCCGTTGCCCAGCATGACCGTGCCCGACGCTTCGAGGCCGATGTAGTTGCCGGCGATCGTGTTGCCCGTGGCCGTCGCGGTTTCGAGACTGACGCCGTAGAGTGTGTTCCCGGCAATCACGTTGCGGTCGGCCGCGGTGATTCCTCCGATCAAGTTGCTTGCGCCCAGCACCCGGATCCCGGCCGCCGTGTTCTCTTCGCCCGCCGCGGCAGCCACGCCGCTGGTCGTCAGCCGCCCGATGTAGTTTCCGGCAATCGTGTTGCCGTTGGAGTTGGCTTGGATCTCGATCCCGTCGCCGCTGAAATCGCGAATGACGAAACCCCGTATCGTCGTTCCGTCAGCGGTGCTGGTCAACACAAACCCGCCGCCCGTGAAGCTGTTGTTGCCATCGAGAATGATGGCCGGCCGGTTGCTGTTTGTGGCAAAGCTGTCGTCGGTCGTGGCATTGATCGTTACGGTGTCGCTGATCGTCAGCGTTGACCCGATGTTAATCGTATGTACGACGGTACCGGATATCGCAAAATTAATCGTGTCGTCAACGGTTGTTGACGCATTGGACTGTGCGATCGCCCATCGCAAACTTCCCACGCTACCGTCGTCCAGCGTATTGGTAACTGTGTAAAGGTCCAGTACGCCAAGCCAGTCGTGGTCGGTCGACGCGAAAAAGTACGCTTCTACGTCGATATGACCGGTCGCATACTCCAGGTCCCAGTCGCCACCGAGATCAGCATGTCCTGTCAAGTCATCACTGGCGGCAACATCGGCATCTGTTAGAGCAGCCAGCGATTCCAGCAAATCCTTTCCATCACCGTTCGCAAGATCGCAGCCATAAAACAAAAAGTCTGCGTGGGTATTCAATGCGGATGACCAACTTGCGATTTGGCCCGCATAGCCGGCCAAACTCTGGCTATTCAGCTCAACATTCCCCAACTGCACTCGGCCAGCCGAACCGTGAGAGACAATATGAACTGCATCGAGATTTGACCGCTGTGCCAGGATTTGAGAGATGTGCTCGACGCCATCACGGTCTGGACTCAACAAAACGATTTCGAGCTCGCGTTTCGAATCGGTGTTCGCCAAAGCCTCTGCAAGCAGTTGCTCGAAGTCCTCCACGCCTGAATCGATAAAGATCAATTCTCGGCGCAATTGAGTTGTCGAGTCTTCTGACTCGTTCGCAATTGTTGTCAGGTTAACTTCCGCCTCGGTAGCCTGAGATGCCAATGAGGAGTCGCTGTCATCAGGGCTGGCGAATTCCGAAGACTCACTTGAGAGCAGGTCTACGTCGGCTTGAGATACGTTTTGTGGCGGCTCCAGCAATGGCACTGCACTATAAAGCAGGCGGCGCTCCAAGCTCATCACATCAATCGTCTCGGTTTTGACCGGAACGAGGGGTGTTTTTTGAGCACGCAAAAGCGTGTCAATGACATCGAGTAGATTTCGGAACACGGTTTGGGAGCCTGGAAATCGAAGAGACTTAACTGGGCGCAAGCCGCTAAAATCTACCGCTCAATACGAATTTTGCGGAAAACTCGCATGCGAATGAGGTAAAAAAAACCGGTTAGGGAACTTGTTGCGCTGAAAGAACCTATTGGCGCAAATATTCCTGGTAGAACGGTTTTTTTGGATTCAGCAGTTGTCGGGTGCGACGCCGATAATTGGAGAACGATGTCTCTTTTTGTTTACTGACGATCAATGCTGGCTGTTTTCCAAAAAGATCTTTTGGTGTTTTGGGGCGGAATGGTTTTTACGGCCATTCTGTGCGGCAATTGCCATGCGCAATGGGAAATTCGGCCTTTGCCCGCCCGTTACTCCACGGGTCCCCATGCCGCACGAACTACGGACTCCTCAAAATTCTTGGGAAAGCCGACGGAATCTAACGATTTTGTGCCCCAAGTCCAAACCCTTACGATTCCATCGCACGACCTACTGTCGTGGTGGATCCAGCCGACCTCTCAATCCCTGAATATGGGAGCAGATACGATTCCCGTCGATGTAGCGACGCTGATGAGTCTGGCCGCTCAGTATTCTGGTCGCGTTGAAGCCGTTCGCCAGCAGGTCTGGATTGCCGGAACGCAAGTCGACCAAGCCCGCGCGGCATTCGATCCAGCCCTGTTCACCAACTCTAAATTTGACAGCAAAAACGATCCGGTAGGTAACACACTGACGACGGGTGGGCCTCCTCGACTTGAGCAAGACACGTGGTCTTTGGAAACCGGACTAAGAGGTCAATCGTCGTTGGGTACGAGTTACAAACTCAGCCAAGACCTGGGGCTTGGAAACAGCAACTCTGTGTTCTTCGCTCCCAACAATCAAGGAACGTCGCGCCTGGCGGCCCGACTCGAACAACCTTTGCTGCAGGGCCGCCGAATTGACGTCAACCGCAGCCTGATCCTGACCGCACAACTGGAAACCGGAGCATCGGAAGCCAGCTATTTGATAACCGTTCAAAAACAACTTTCCGATGTCGCTTCTGCTTATTGGCAGCTCTATGTTGAGCGGGCAAATCTTCTGCAACGCCAACGTCATCTGGAACGCGCTTCAAAAATTGCTGACGATCTGGAGGCTCGGAGCCAATTCGATTCGGTGAAGAGTCAAATCCTGCGAGCCCGCGCTGCCTTGGCGACTCGCAAAGCCGAATTGAGCTTGTCGGTTGCGAAAATCAAGAACATCGAATCACGCATTCGTGCATTGCTCAATGCTCCCGGAATCAGCGACCGAGTAGGCTCAGAAATTGTTACGGTCCAACCCTTGGCACTGGAGTATATTCATTTCGATCCCAACGCGGAGTTGGCTGTAGCGCTCGACCGCCGCCCCGAAATTCAAGAACTCCAACGAAAGATCGACGCCATCGATGTTCGTCTTCAACTAGCCGCGGATCAGACTCGCCCGCAAATGAATTTGCTGATGGAGGGCTACGTTGCCGGCCTGCAAGGGGAATCGGACGTATTCGGAGCCTGGAACAACCAGTTTATCGATGGCCAGCCCGGATATGCCGGCGGTCTGGAGATGGAAATGCCATATCGCAATCGAGCCGCACGAGCCCGCGTCAATCAACGGCGATACGAAATCGCTCAATATGAAAATCTGCTGCGCGAAACCAAAGCAAACATTCAGGCGGAGGTGGAAGTGGCGATCCGAAATTCGGAGGCCGCGTACCAAGCGATTTTGAGTCGGCAGGCCTCGTTGGAAGCGGTGGTCGCGGAGGTTGCCTATACCGAAGATCGCTGGCGAGCGTTGACCGGAGACGCTCGCTTGGGACAACTGCAGTTGGACGATTTACTCAATGCCCAAGCCCGACTGTTGCAAGAGGAACAAGCCCTGTTGGTGTCCATGGTGGAATACAATCTCGCGTTGATCGAAATTCAACGGGCCACTGGCGCCTTCGTGCAATTATCCGAATAACCCTTCTTTTGGGCGAATCGCTTTACCGCCCCTTGATTTGACTCACCGTTGCAATCGTTAACGTCGGAAAAGTCAATTCTTCAATCCCGTCAAACTTGATTGGTGTTCTCAATTCTTGAAGCAAAATTTTAACCGTCGCCTAGGGTACTTCGTGAACTTTTCGTACTTGCCTTTCCTGAAACCACGGTTCCAGACTTTTCCACAATGGCCATTTTCAAACTCCATCTAGCGATCGATCCTCGACGTTGCCTGGCATTTGCCTGTGCTTCTGCCTGTTCGCTATTTGCTTTTGCAGACGAAGCCTTCATCGTCGAGGGTTTCAGTCAGCCCAATCGAATTGCCAAGGTCTCGGCTTCCACATCCGGCATTGTAAAAGAACTGCTGGTTCGCGAGGGGAGCGAAGTTAAGAAAGACGAATGCCTCTGTCGGATGGACTCGAAACTCCAGGAAAAACTGTTGGAAATCGCGGCGATCAATCGGGAATCCAAAGGAGAATTGCAGGCTGCCGAGACCGAAGTGAAAAACGCGGAAATGCGTTTGCAAACCTTGCGGGACCTGGCCAGCCGTGAACATGCTTCCGAGCAAGAACTCCAACGAGCCGTAAGCGAATTCGAAACGGCGCAAGCCGGATTACAAATGGCCCACGAAAAACAGGCTCTCCGCACTCTCGAATTTGAAAAGCTGCAGGTCGCCACCGAACAATATTGCGTTCGAGCTCCCTTTGACGGCGTCGTCACCGAATTCAATAAGGAAGAAGGCGAATTCGTCGGGGTCGCCGATTACAGCGTTTGTACAGTGGCTGAGCTGTCGACTCTGTCCGTCGACTTTCTGGTGCCTCGTCATTATCGCCGCGAACTCAAGGTCGACAGTGAAATAAATATTTTGTTTACCGAATCCCAAAAAACGGTCCGCGGCATCGTGTACTACGTTTCCCCCTATCCCAACGGTGAAACCAACACTTACTCGGTGAAAATCCGAGTTGACAATTCCGATCGAATTCTCAGTGCGGGTGAACGCTGTCAATTGGAACTGGACTTGCCGACAAGTTCCCAACGAATTCCCGACCACGTAAGCTTGCAAAAGAAATGATGAGGTCGCCCCATGGATGCACCGGCAATCGGCTTGGAGGCTAACCGACCGTCAACGGTTGAAGTACCTCTGCCGCCTACGAATACAGATAAACCTTGCGTTCGCTCTGGCACGCCGTCACCGCGCCCGGTCGAAAACTCTGCCCTTCAAATCATCGATCGATTGGTCGAGGTCGGTGCGGAAGGAATCACCCAATGGATCACTTTACCCGATGGTCGCGTTGCTGGCCGAGTCTATCGCGCTCAAGCAATGGGGGACCTTCAACGACAAGAACAGCTCGTCGCCAGCGATGTCTTAAGAAATCAAAAAGCCGAGACTCGCATATTGCATTTGTCCCCGCCGTCCATGATGGTGGGCTCGCCTTGCTGGGGACTTCCAGGAATTGCGTTGACGGTTAATTTCCCAATCACGGATACGGACAATCGTCAGGAATCGATTCGCAATCGGCAGGCCGTTGTCGAATTGGCGGTCGCGCAGTTGGGGCTGCTGTGGTTGAGAGAGTCTATCGCTACCAATCAATCTACTTCGCCGGATACCGCGAACAACAACTCGATTCCAACTCCGGTTGCCAGTTCCTTGGTCTCCTGGGTCGAGATTCGTCGGGCCTTCGCCAAACAGCTTACTGAATCGTACCGTCAGCATCGAAAGAACTGGAAATCTTACTCCGCGATCCTGGGCGGATTGATGGCCGTTTTGTTGTTGCCCTGGCCTCATGTCGTCAAATGCCAGGTTCAATGCGAACCCTCAGAACGTCGATTTGTCGTCGCTCCTTTTGAAGCGACCTTACTCAAAACCCATGTCGAGGTCGGCCAACTCGTGGAAGCCGGTCAAATCCTGGCTGAACTCGATGGAAGTAACGTTCGCTCGCAGATCGCGAGCTTGCAAGCCAGGTTTTCCCAAGCAAATCAGCGGCGGGATGCAGCACTCGCCAGTCGCGACGCGTCCAAATCAGAATTCGAGCGGCTGGAGACCAACCATTTGCAGGAAGAAATTGAACTGTTGCAGAACCGCGAACGATGCTTGCAAGTTCGCGCACCCATTTCAGGCGTCGTTGTATCGGGAGATTTACGCAAGGCCGTGGGAGCCACATTGACCGTCGGTCAGACCCTTTTCGAAATCGGTCCCCTCGATGAATTGGTTGCGGAAATTGCGATTCCGGAAGATGAAATTGCTTACGTCAAATCAGAATTGAACGCGCGAGTTTCACTGGATGCAGTGCCCGGTCAATGGCACACCTCGAAAATCGATCGCATTCATCCGCGCAATGAAATCCGTGAATTCAATAGCGTTTACATTGCCGAAGCCACGATAGCCAACCAAGAAAAAAACGTTCGTCCAGGGATGAATGGCGTCGCACGAATCCAAGCCGGCGGGCAGCCATTGGGCTGGATCGTCTTTCGCAAACCTTGGAACGCGCTTCGACAAACGAGCGGCTGGTAACATGTCGCAAGCGTCACCAACCTCTGCCGCGCCTGAGATTGAACTACCAAGTCACTTGGTGATTCGACCGGACGTTACGCTCCATCCTCAGCAGGAAGCCGACCACTTTGTTTTGGAGGACGCTGCGCAAGGGAAATTCTATCGGCTCGGCAAGTCGGAAGCAGCTTTCGTTCGGGCCCTTCAATTGACGCCGGACCCCCAAGCGGTTTGGCAACAGCTGGCAACTAAAGACTTTACGCGACTGCAAGCGGCGATGCTCTGTCGCTGGCTTGGCAATTCAGGATTGTTGGTTGGTAATTCAACCCCAGAAAAAATTGCCGCGTCGACCAACGGAAAACTCGTCAGTTTTTTTTCGGCGATTTACTTTTGGGAAATTCCCTTGATTAATCCCGACCGAATGATTGCGAAAGTGACGCGGGCGACACCTTGGCTTTGGACATGGCAGGCAAGCA
Source organism: Pirellulaceae bacterium (assembly GCA_040081565.1). Taxonomy (GTDB): domain Bacteria; phylum Planctomycetota; class Planctomycetia; order Pirellulales; family Pirellulaceae; genus BJ22. The sequence goes on along the minus strand of JBEBGH010000007.1, from coordinate 21,310 downwards.
CATTCGGTGCAGCCTTTTTTTTACTCGCCTGTTGTTTGTTGTTCGGCCAGTGGACGGAATTTTTCCGAAGTTACGAAAACTTGTTTTCACCATGGCGTTGGCTTTGGATGGCCGTCGGATGGTTTTTCCTGAAGCTGATTCATGAGTCGGCCCATGCCGCGACCTGTAAACGTTATGGTGGAGAGGTTCGCCAAGCGGGATTGGCGTTTATTCTGTTCATGCCTATCGCGTTTGTTGATGTCAGCTCCAGCTGGAAGTTTTCCTCACGCTGGCACCGCCTCCATGTGACTTTGGCGGGGGTCTGCGCGGAACTATTCATTGCTGGTCTGGCACTGGTGGTTTGGAAATTCAGCGGCTCCGCGATTATTCAACAAGCCGCCGCCGATCTGACCTTGATCGCCTCCGTTTCGACGATACTGTTCAATATGAATCCGTTGATGAAATTTGACGGTTACTTCGCGGTCTCAGACGCGACGGGAATTGCCAACTTATACAATCTCGGACGCAGTTACGCGCGGTATTGGGGAGCGCGATATGTGCTCGGGCTCCAGGTCAATTGTCCCGAGTTGCCGCAGCGGTTTTCTGGCTGGATCAAGTTCTATGGATTGGCGGCCGCTGTCTGGCGCACGACAGTTGTTGTTGGTTTGATCTTCGCAGCGGCAACGATGTTTGAAGGGGCAGGTGTCATCATTGCCTTGGCTGGATTCGTGCTCTTCGCCGTGCATCCATTGATGGTCTTGGCCAAGAACCTGTTCGCGCTGCACCAACAAGGAGAACTGCTGCCCGCGAAATTGGCCATCCGAGTGGGGCTCTTGACTGCGCTTTTTTTTGGCAGCCTGTTCCTGATTCCAGCGGAGATCCGACAAACGGCTCCGGCGATCGTCGAATATGCTCCGCCGGCGGTCATCCGTGCTCCGTTGAATGCCTTTGTGGCAGAAATTCACGTTGAGAATTGCGAAGCAGTAGCCGCGGGTCAGTCGATCCTGACCCTGCGAAATGATGAATTGCAGGTTCAGTTCTCGAACTTGAAAAAGCAAATTAGTCAAACCGAACAGTTGATTCGGTCATCGCGTTGGCAAGGAAATTCGTCAAAGCTGCAAGAGGCAGAAAGCCAACTTGCCGGACTAACCTCACAGTTGCAGGAAACTCAGCATCAGGTCGACAACCTGGTCGTACGGGCGCCTTGTGACGGGCGCATCGTTTCGCGGAAGTTAGCATCGCTAGCCGGAACTTACCTGCAAAAGGGGACGGAGATCGGTGCTGTAGGAATGGAGAATCGAAAACAACTCAAAATTAGCTTGAGCCAATCGGAGCTGAGCTGCCAGGAGGCGATGATCAACCAGCCGGTTCGCGTCGTCATTCCAGGAATTGGCTCCTTGCAGGGCCAAGTTCAACAAATAGATGCTCGCGTCGGCGTTCATCTGCTGGACGCCTCGTTGGGGGCTGACCACGGTGGACGACTCGCCGTCAGCAAGAACTCCGAGGGCGATCTGGTACTAACCGAGCCACGCGGAAGTGCCACCGTGGAATTGAGTCCCGCCGATAGCGAACGCTTGAGCTGTGGCCAACGAGCCTATGCCCGACTCAATCACGTTTCATCGCTTGGCCACCGGTTGGTCGGCTATCTCTGGCAATAACCGTTGACACCGTTCGCGATTGCCGACCGGGAATACCTTTCAGCCGCGAAATATGCAACATTAGGAGGCGTCCTAATTCATTGTTGCTGAGGTTGTGTCATGAAGATTGCTCGAGTTTTTGCGCACCGAGTCGAATTGCCGTTGGTCGAAGGAAGTTATAAATGGTCCGGCGGGAAATCGGTTTCGGTTTTCGATAGCACGGTTGTCGGCGTGGAAACCGAATGCGGACTGGTCGGCTATGGCGAGGTTTGTCCGTTGGGGCCGTTCTATTTGCCGGCTTATGCCGAAGGCGTCCGCAGCGGTTTGCGAGAACTCGGTCCCCATCTTTTGGGCTTTGATCCTCGCGAGCTTGCCAAACTCAATCATCGAATGGATGCCGCGCTGAAGGGGCATCCTTATGTTAAGTCAGGCATCGACATTGCCTGTTGGGATATCTTGGGCAAGGCGACTGGCTTGCCCGTCTGCATGCTGATGGGTGGTCGGTACGGGGAATCCGTTCGGCTCTACCGGGCCATCTCGCAGCAGGCGCCTGAACTGATGGCCAAGAATGTGGAGGGGTATCGACAGCAAGGCTACACGCGATTTCAGCTGAAGGTTGGTGGCGATCCAGATACCGATATTGAGCGAATTCACGCGGTGCGAGCAATGCTGCGGCCGACCGATCGCCTCGTTGCCGATGCCAATACAGGCTGGACTCAACACGAAGCAATTCGAGTGGTTCGCGCCGTCCGCGAACTCGACGTTTATATCGAGCAGCCTTGTCTCACGTATGAAGAGTGTTTGGCCGTACGCCGCAACACCGATCATCCCTTTGTGCTCGACGAAAATATTGATGGCCTCGACATGTTGCTGCGGGCGAAAGCCGACTTGGCGATGGACGTGGTTAATTTGAAAATCAGCAAGCTTGGCGGCCTTACGAAAACAAAACAAGCTCGCGACTTATGCGTTTCGATGGGCATTGCGATGACCCTGGAGGATTCATGGGGTGGAGACATCACCACGGCGGCCATCGCGCACCTGGCCCATAGTACCCCAGAAGAATTTCGTTTCACCAGTACGGATTTCAACAGCTATGTAACGGTCAGCACTGCGACTGGAGCACCGCAATTTCAAAAAGGTTTTATGGCGGCCAGCAATAATCCAGGTTTAGGAATCAATCCTCGATTCGACGTTTTGGGTCCCCGAGTCGTCGAGGTGTGCTAAACGGATTCCGATCGGTCTCTCATTTGGTGCTTTCGCGGCTCGTTTGGTCTGGCTAAGATAAATCGCGGGAGTTGTGTTGGCACCATTATTCGTTTTGTTTATTGCAAACTTCAAGAGTTCACAATGAAATCGTCTTTCCGGATTGTCTCGACTTGTTTGATGCTTTCTCTATTCGCAAGCGTTGCGGCAGTGGCCCACGACAATTGGCCTCAATGGCGTGGGCCGGGCTGGACCAACGTCAGCACCGAGAAGTCGATTCCTGTGGAATTCGGTACCGACAAGAATCTCCTGTGGCGAGTCGAGATGCCTGGCCCTGCAGGCAGCAGCCCAATTGTCTGGAACGACACCGTTTTCGTAACGTCGGCCGACGGCGACAACCTGGTTGTGATTGCCCTCAACATTGCTGGTAAAGAACTCTGGCGTCAAACATTGGGAGGCCAAAATAAATCGATTCGAATGGATAATGCCAACTATGCTTCGCCTAGCCCCATGACGGACGGTGAACATGTTTGGGCAACGTCGGCCGCCGGAGTCCTCCATTGTTTCACTTTTGATGGCAAACCGGTCTGGACGAAAGACCTTCAGATAGAATACGGCGAGTTTGACATTCAGTTTGGTCTGTCGACCACGCCAATTCTGGACAACGGCCGCTTGTACCTTCAGTTGATCCATGGCAGCATGCGCGACAAGTTACCGAGCGTCGGCTGGGTCATTTCGCTCGATGCCAAAAGCGGCAAAGAGATTTGGAAGTTCAAACGGGAGACCGAGGCCACCGTTGAAAACAAACATGCCTACACTTCGCCGGTCATCTATCGGGATGATTCCCGAGCATTCTTGATCACCCATGGAGCCGATTATGCGATTGGGCATGATCTGCAGGATGGACACGAACTGTGGCGAATGGGCGGTTTGAACAACAAGGAATCCTACAATCCGTATCTGCGATTTGTTTCATCGCCGACCTGTGTTCCCGGAGCGATCATCGTTCCGTCAGCGAAGAACGGCCCAGTCCTTGCGTTGCGTCCGGAGAAGCTCAAGGGCGACGTAACTGGCGATGAGGGCGCGTTGCATTGGCGCTTGAATCGAGGGACTCCAGACGTTGCGTCGCCGCTGGTCGATGTTGAGCAGAAGCTCGTTTATTTGTGCCACGAAAGCGGACTGTTGATTGTTGTGGACATGGAAAACGGCAAGGAACTATTTAAAGAACGTTTTTTTGCTGATAAGCATCGATCATCGCCAGTATTGGTCGGCAATAAAATCGTTATCACCAGCCGAAATGGCGATGTACTGGTCGTAGAGGGTGGCAAGGAGCCGAAAGTGCTGGCGAAGAATTCGTTAGGCGAAGAAACAACAGCCTCCCCGGCAGTGTCCAACGGGCGACTGTTCATTCGCACCTTTGAAGCTCTGTATGCGTTTGGCACAAAGTAACGCATTAGTCGCCTGTTAACGGACGGATCGCTCACGAATAGCCCTGTGCGCATAAGACGCAGCAAAAAGTCGCTTTTTTCTGGCGATTTCCGACTAGAATCATCTGCGTCAATTCCGTTCGACGCCCGCTTTTGGCCTTGCTCGGCAAGCCGTGTTTCCAGTCAAATTACGGCTCGCTTTTTCGCTCTGCTCTCGTTGAAGTCACCATGATTCGTTCAGACATTCGTAACATCGTTATTATCGCCCACGTTGACCACGGCAAAACCACGCTGGTCGACTGCATCCTTCGCCAATGCGGAACGTTTCGTGAGAACCAACTCATGGGCGACCAAATTCTCGACAGCAACGATTTGGAGCGCGAGCGTGGGATCACGATTCTCGCCAAAAACATCGCCGTCAATTATAAGGGCGTCAAAATCAACGTCATCGACACGCCCGGCCACGCCGACTTCGGCGGCGAAGTCGAACGAGTGCTGCGGATGGCCGACGGAGCTTTGGTTCTGGTCGACGCCGCCGAAGGCCCGATGCCGCAAACCCGGTTTGTGTTGGGCAAAGCGATTGAATGTGGACTGAAGCCGATTGTGGTTATCAACAAGATTGACCGCCCCGATGCACGCACGATGGAAGTCGTCGACGAAGCCTTCGAACTCATTTTGGAACTCGGCGGCGAAGCCTACTTGGAGGACTTATCTCATATTTTTGCCTCGGCCAAACAGGGCTTTGCGACGCGCTCGTTGGACGAACCCTCGACCAGCATTATGCCGCTGATGGATCTGATTCTCGAAAAGGTGCCACCGCCGAAGATCTCGGATCATAAAGGTCCCTCGCTGATGGTAACGACGCTGGATTGGTCGGATTACGTCGGCCGAATCGCGATTGGACGAGTCCTCTCTGGGACCTTTACTCGCGGACAAACCGTTCTCCTGATGGAAGACAACGATCAGCAACGAACCGCCAAACTTCAAAATCTGTTGGTTTTTAACGACCTTGGACGTGCTGAAGTCGAATCGGCTGCGGCCGGTGACGTGGTCGCGCTGGTGGGTCTCGGAGATGTTGAGATTGGCGACACAATTTGTTCAGTCGACAACCCACTGGTTCTGCCACGCATCCAAGTCGACCAGCCAACCCTAGAAATGGTATTCACGATCAACAGTTCGCCTTTCGCTGGCAAAGAGGGCAAATATGTGACGAGCCGCCAACTTCGGGAGCGGTTGAATAAGGAGCTAGAGCGAAACGTTGCGTTGCGTGTTACCCCCGGTGAAAGCGGCATGGACGCGTTCCGCGTTGCCGGTCGCGGTGTTTTACACCTGGCGGTGCTCATCGAGACCATGCGTCGGGAAGGCTTCGAGTTGTCGGTGGGCAAGCCTCAAGTCCTGTTCAAGGAAATCGACGGCCAGCGCAGCGAACCATTCGAAATTCTCGTCGTAGAAGTTCCTTCCGATCGCCTGGGTCCGGTCATGGAAATGGTCGGTGCCCGTCGCGGTGACCTTAAGGAAATGAAGTATCGCGGCGAATTCACGCTGGCTTCGTTCTTGATTCCTTCCCGAGGTTTGATCGGTTTGCGGACGCGATTGCTCAATGCGACCCAGGGAACGGCCGTGATCAATCACCGATTCTCCGAATATCATCCGGTGGATGCCGATCCGCCTCGCCGCACCAACGGCGTGTTGATTTCCATGGTCTCAGGGCGGGTCAACGCCTATGCACTCGATACCTTGCAAGAACGTTCTGAACTGTTCGTTGCTCCGGGAGACGAAGTCTACGAAGGGATGATTGTTGGCGAAAACGCCCGCGATAACGACTTGCCAGTCAATCCGACTCGCGAGAAAAAGTTGACCAATATGCGGGCCTCGGGCACGGACGACAACATTTTGCTCAAGCCACCTCGCGTAATGACCCTCGAAGCAGCCCTCGAATACATTGAGGATGACGAGTTTGTGGAAATCACTCCCACCAAAATTCGCCTGCGCAAGGCGCTGCTGAAGGAATCCGATCGTCGCCGCCTCCAACGCGTCGCAATCGGCAGCTAGTGCAACGGTCTCAAGGCTAGGATTGAGCTTTTCCGCTTTTAATCGTAGCGGAACGGCGCAAGGGGGCTGTTGATTTAGTGGAGATTCTGACGGCAAGGGCTTTATCACAACCCGAAGCGTCAGCGAGGGGCACGGAATCCCTCGCTCACGCTTCGGGTTAGGACTAAATCAACAGCCTGCAAGCCGTCCGGTATCAACCGCAATAGTTTCATTGCCGATCCGGTGATTCCCCACCGCAATCGTCCCAGCGCTGATTCTACAGCCGTAGAAAGTCCTTGAAGGCGATCGCCACGTCAGCTTGGTGCATGTAGAGCTCCACAGCCGAAATGATCGCCAGGCTCAAAGCCGCCAGCAGGAACACCGACCCAAGGAAGTTCGGAGGAACACGGGCGTCAGCTGTTGCCTCACGCAATTTTAGTTCCAGCTCGCGCCAGCCTTCAAAACTCTGGCGATTTCCGGTCGAAATGATCTGCAAATTGCTCAGCCAATCGACTGATTCGACGTGAAAATGAATGCGTCGATTCGGAATGATCATGCTATCGCTCGTCCAGCGACTCTTCTGGTCCATGTTCTTCGCTATGTCCGTCAATAACGGCCGCAGTTGATCCACGGTCGCGTTGTAAATCACCAGCCGCGGACGGAGCAAAAGGACCACGAGTGAAACACACAGGCCATAAAAAACAATCAACAGCAGCCATACGAGGCCGCCAAAACGAATCGCAACGCTTTCCGGCAGAAACAACTCCAGCGGACCGGCGATCATTAATCCAAGAATTCCAATGCCTAACGCGCCAATATCTCGCGCACCGGTTGTCACAAACGGACGCGGCCGCAAATTAATCAATCCGAGCGTCGCGAGGTATACTGCGAGCGGAATGATTGCGATGGTTAAGCGAAGTGCATCCATAAGGTTCGTACTAAATCTCCGTAAGGTTCGGCGACCACAACGATTTTCCCAACCAAAGGCCGAGGGCAACCAGTGCAATTCCGGCGATTACATTCAGGCCTACGTTGGCACCGATGGTCAAAAATCTATTCTGCTCAATCATTCGCCAAGTTTCGTAACCAAAAGCCGAAAAAGTTGTAAACGAACCCAAGAAACCAACCGCCAAAAAGAAGCGGCGAGGATTTTCCGGCGCCATCCAGCCGACTCCGGCCATCAAACCAATCAGAAAGCAGCCCATCAGATTTACCAGTAGCGTTGCTAACGGGAATTGGCTGCGATTCTCGAAATAACTGGCAAGTGCAAAACGAGAGCAAGCACCAGCCGAGCCACCAATCGCCACCAAAAACCAATCTTGCATAAACTAGCTCGTTGTCGGGGGCTGTTGTCGTGAGTTTAATTCACGCGATTTTCAATGGGTACAAATTTCAACTTTTGCGGACCGGTATAAATCTGGCGTGGACGACAAATCTTCTTCGTCGGAGATTCGTGCATTTCCATCCAGTGTGCGATCCAACCTGGTAATCGCCCCATCGCGAACAAGACTGTGAACATCGATACCGGAATCCCCAACGCTCGATAGATCACGCCCGAGTAAAAATCGACGTTTGGATAAAGCTTGCGTTGGATAAAATATTCGTCGCTGAGCGCAACAGCTTCAAGTTTCTGTGCGATTTCGAACAACGGGTCGTTCAACTGCAGTTTGGCCAGCAACCGGTCGCACGCCGTCTTGATGATTGTGGCGCGTGGATCGAAATTCTTGTAAACCCGGTGACCAAATCCCATGAGTCGGAAATTTGCGTCCTTGTCTTTGGCAAGGTTAACGTATTTTTCTACATTTCCGCCGTCCTCGCGAATGCGTTCCAGCATTGCTACGACCGCTTCATTGGCACCGCCATGCAGCGGACCCCACAGGGCACAAATGCCTGCCGCAATCGAAGCAAATAAATTGGCATTCGATGAACCAACCATTCGAACCGTTGAGGTACTGCAGTTTTGTTCGTGGTCGGCATGAACAATCAACAACAGATTGAGAGCCTTCACAAAGTCTGGGTCGACGGGATACTCTTCGGCGGGGACCGCAAACATCATGTGCAGAAAATTCTCAACGTAATTGAGATTGTTGTCCGGATACATGAAGGGCTGACCGATCGACTTCTTGTGGCTGTAGGCGGCGATGGTCGGAATTTTGGCAATTAAGCGATGGATGCTGACATTGACTTGTTTTGGATCGGCCGGATTCAACGCGTCTTGGTAAAAGGTGCTCATCGCGCCAACAACGCTCGACAGTATCGCCATCGGATGTGCGTCGCGAGGAAAGCCATTGTAAAACGACTTCATGTCCTCATGAATCATCGTGTGCATGCGAATCGAGTTGCGAAAGGATTCGAGCTCGTGTTTGGTTGGAAGAATCCCATAGATCAACAGGTAACAAACTTCTACGAAATCACAATTCGCCGCTAACTCTTCGACCGGGTAGCCCCGATAACGCAAGATTCCCTTTTCGCCGTCCAGAAATGTAATGGCACTCGTGGTGGATCCGGTGTTCACATAACCTTCGTCCAATGTGATCAATCCGGTCTTGCCGCGAAGATTGGAAATATCGACCCCAAATTCGCCTTCGGTTCCCTCGATGACTTGCATTTCGAGTTCTTTGCCGTTGTACGAAAGTTTGGCGGCATCATTCATCGTCGTCTTTCCAGTTTCAGCAATACTCACTTTTTCACCATCAAATCCAGAGGGCCCGTTCGAGCGCAATCCGCAAACACTATTGCGAAAATTCAGCCCTTAGTCTATCCGCGAACCATAGAAATGGAAAGCAACCGCAAGCGTGATTTCTTGGGAGCCCAACACACGGTTTTACTGCACGCCGTGACCTGAAAGTCGGTGGCCAAACCTTTACAGTACTAAGTGAAAAGTCGCGGGTTTCCACCAGCGCCTTTCTGGCACCTCAATGGCTTTCTTTTTAGCGTAGCCACAATTGCTACGTTTTCGGGTGGATCTTCCCTCATCACGGTTGATCGGGGCACTGGGCAAATTACAGAAGTTTTACCTGTTCGGAAGGTACTACCAACGATCGCGGGCAACGTGCCTAGTTTGCCTGTCGAATAATCTCAACTGGAATTTCTTCTCGCAGTTTTGCGATGTAGTCCTCAATGGCCTTCGAACGATTTTCTCGAACGAGTGTCTCTTTAATTTCGGATTGAACTTCAACGAATGGTCGATTGTGTTCCATCTCGCGTTCCAAAACCCGGACGATGTGCACACCTAATTTGGTTTCAATCATCTCTGAGAGTTCATTGAGCGGCAGAGAAAAAATTGCCTTGTCCAAATTTTCGGCAGCAATACTTCCTTTGGTAACCCAATCGTGTTGCCCGCCGTCAGCGGCGGTGATGCCGTTGGAAGCACGCTTGGCCACAGCCTCCAGTTTCGCTCCATAAACCACTTCATTACCCATTTTTACGAGGGCCTCAAACGCCGCATCGCGGTTTGGATATTTGTCGAAGCGGACCATGAGTTCCTCCCAGCGAGCGCGGGATGGCTGATGATAGTCCGCCAAATGGTCCTGATAATATTTCAGCAGTTGTTCGTGCGTAATGTCCTTCTCGAATTTCAAGTTTTGCATCACAAAATAACTGACCAACTGTTCGCGTGCCCAATTCTCTCGCATTTGTCGCAACGAACTGCCTTTGGATCGCAATGCAGCGTCGTATTCGCTAGGTGATTTGGCACCGGCTTTTTCCATGATTTTCGGGAGGGCGCTGTTATCGAATTCTTTTGCCGCCTCCTCCATGATTTTGTCGACATCGGCTGACTCAGGCAGTCTTCGCACGGTGTCGATGAAAAGGAGTTTGGCATCGACGTATTTTTGCGTCAGAGCTTTGACGGCGTTGGGCATTTCGCGGTTGCGAATTTCTTTGTTCGCACCGGGCATGTGCTTTTCAAAGAGCTGGTTGATCTCGAGCAGCATGTCACCGACGAGAATCGGTTGTCCGCCGACAATCGCAACGACTTCTCCCGCTTCAAAAGGCTCGCCTTCATGCTTCTTATCACGGCCATCTTTTTTGATCGTTTGAGTGGCGATGTCGACGTCTTGTGTTTTCAGTTTTGACTTAACGGTTTTGTCTTGTGGCGGCTCAGACAACTGCCGCAAATTTTTTACATAGGGATCATTGGTCGGGCGGAGGGGTTGACTCTGTGCCGGGCAAATCGTCGAGAAGGACGCTGACATCAAACAGCACAAGCAAGCGAATCGAAACATAGCCACGCCGCAAAGGAAAAATACGATGGGAATTTTCGCGGAAAAGTAGAATTTCAAGCGTTGTTACGCAAGATCGCCTGAACGAGTGATAGCAGTTTTGAAGGATTGATATTCGTCGACTTCAGCGTCACATAGGCCTTGTGATCATCGACGATCCGCAAAATCTTGGGGTTTCTTGCCGCGAGTTGCTCAAATCGCGTTCGGTCGCGAAACCGAAATCCCAAGTACTTATCTTCGACAAAAATGCCTTCAATCTGCCATAAGGCCGCTTCCAGCTTAAGTTCCGCAAGCCCGAAGAGCCGCACGACAGGTGGCGGGGGCGGGCCAAACCGATCCTTCAACTCCTCCGACAACAGCCCTAATTGCTCAAACGATTCGATGCGCGTCAAACGACGATACAGGTCGATCTTTTGTCGACCCTCGCCTACGTACTCCGTTGGAAAGTGAGCTTCGATGGGCAAATCAATGTCGATGTCCGTCGACAGGCGGACCGGTAGTTTCTTGAGCGCATGAACTGCTTTTTCCAAGAGCTGACAATAAAGTTCATAACCAACGGTCGCAATGTGCCCGCTCTGCTCCGTGCCTAGTAAATTCCCCGTTCCGCGAATCTCCAAATCGCGCATGGAAATTGAGAAGCCGGCACCCATTTCGCTAAAGGTTTCGATCGCTTGCAGGCGTTTCGCGGCGTTGGGCGTAATGGGACGTTCTGGATGCAACAGCAGATAACAATAGGCCTGATGTTTGAAGCGTCCCACGCGGCCGCGAAGTTGGTGCAAGTCGGCCAGGCCATAGCGGTCCGCGTCATCGATGAAGATCGTGTTGGCGTTCGGAATATCGAGTCCGCTCTCAATAATCGTGGTCGCCAACAGCACGTCATACTTGCCTTGGACAAACTCCGTCATGACCGTCTCAAGTTCTTCGTCCTGCATTTGTCCGTGGCCAACCGCGATGGTCGCCTCGGGCACGATCAGTTCAAGCTTTCGTTTGACCAACTCGATGTCATTGACCCGGTTATGCACGAAGTAAACCTGGCCACCGCGATTCAGTTCGCGGATAATTGCTGTCCGAATTAACTCATGATTGAAACGACTGACGCGAGTCTCGACCGCAGTTCGTTCCTCTGGTGGCGTTTCCAAGTTCGAAATGTCGCGAACTCCTACCAGCGACAAGTGTAACGTGCGGGGAATCGGCGTCGCCGACATGGTAAGTACGTCGACGGCGGTTCGCAGAGCCTTGAGGCGTTCTTTGTGCGCGACGCCAAAGCGTTGTTCCTCGTCGATAATCACCAGCCCCAAGTTGTAGAACTCGACGTCCTTGGAAACGATTCGATGCGTGCCAATACAAATATCGACTCGGCCAGCCTTAAGATCTTCGATGGTCTGATTCTGTTCTGCCGTTGTACAAAATCGACTGAGCTTGCCAATCGTCAACGGGAATTCAGACATTCGCTCGCGAAAGGTGCGGTAGTGTTGTTCGGCGAGCACCGTCGTGGGGACGAGAATGGCGACTTGGTAGCCACTTTCCACGGCCTTGAACGCCGCCCGCATCGCCACCTCGGTTTTGCCGAAACCGACGTCTCCACACAACAGGCGATCCATCGGCCGGGGAGACTCCATGTCCTTCTTGATTGAGTGAATGGACACATTTTGGTCAGGTGTTTCGCGGTAGGGAAAAGAGTGTTCAAATTCCATTTGCCACGTCGTATCGGGCTTGAATACAATCCCGGGACGAGCGGCTCGTTTCGCCTGCAATTCCAGCATATCGGCCGCCAAGTCCGTAACCGCTTCTTCCGCGGCCTGCTTTTGCTTCATCCAGGCCTTGCCGCCTATCTTGGCGAGTACCGGCCGCGTTTTCGTTCCGCCTACGTATTTCTGGACCAGCTCGATTTTCGAGGCTGGCACGAAAATTCGAGTTCCGCCGTGAAACTCCAATTCCAGGTGTTCGGTAAACTGACCGTCCTTGTCGAGCATCTTCAAACCGCGAAAACGACCGATCCCGTGCGATAAATGGACGATCAAATCCCCTTCGCGCAACGAAAGGAAACTGTCGATCACTTTGCCTTGGCGGCGTTTCGCGGCTCGACGCAACTCTCCGCGCTGAAACAACTGGTCACAGCCGATAATCAAGCTGCGATTGCGGCGCAACCGAAATGCCGAATGCACACAACCAACTGACAAATGCAAACGACCCTCGCGACAAGTCTTCGTCGTCGACATGATCTCGTTGATACGTTCCAATTCACCATCAACGCGCGCGACCAAATAGACCTCGAGCCCTGCACCCATTCGATCGACCGATTCCCGCAGCTCGGCGAAGTCCGCACCAAACTCGCCAATTGCTTCCGCGGTCAAAGCAAAGTGGTTGTCGCTACGGCCTGCCGCCATCCGTTCACAAGTCGCCAGTGGAAAAGCCGCCGCCTGTCGCCAAACGTCGGGCAAACCAAACAAGTCCGCCGGTCGGTGCATTCGCTCCAAATAGGTATCTGTTTCCTTCCGAATCTCACTTGGTTCAACTTGCAGGACAACAGTTTGCGGGGACAACAATTCGAAGAGATTCCCGCGTTCCTTGTAGTCCGGAGACAAAACCGTGATTTCAATCTGTGCAATGCTGGCGGTGCTTCGTTGCGTCGCAATCTCGAATTGACGCAAAGATTCAACTTCATCGTCAAACAGTTCAATACGAACCGGGCCCAACCAATCGGGCGCGAAGACATCCACAATCCCGCCGCGTTGAGAAAATTCTCCGGGCATTTCAACCGCCGAAGTCCGATGAAAGCCGTGGGATGCCAACCACTCGCCCATCGCGATCGCGTCGAGTCTTTCACCCACGCGTACCGTGCGAGAATGCGACTCAATTGAGGCACGCGTCGGCACCGGTTGCAGCAACGATTGAATGCTCGCCACCAAAATTGGAGGTTGCTCGGCGCATGTTAACTCTTTAAGCAATCGCAAACGGTCGCCGTATTCCTGATCCACGAGGATGGACTGCCCGACACCGATTGAACAGGCCGGAAATTTCTGAACTTTCGCTCGGGTGAAAGTTTCCAGGTCATCGTACAAATCGTCTTGATTCTTCAAGTTCGACGTCACGACCAGCAACGGACGAGAGAGTTTTGCCAAAGCTGCCACGAGCAGCGCGCAGCCCGAACCCCAGACTTCGTCGTATGTCGTCGCTTCGCCAGCCAATAAACGGCGAGCGGTTTCCGCGAAGTCCGCTGAATTGAAAATTTCCGATGCAATTTCTTGCAGTTGTTGCCCCGCGCGAGCGTGAGGCGTCACTTCAGTCATCGGCGTATCTTACCGCGACGACTCTACAGAAAAAAGACGAATGACGCCGAGGTCGATCATTCAGATACCGCTGGCAGGGGTCCAGTCTGGATTTGCATGAGATTATTCGTCCGAATAAACGTCTTTTCATTCAGATCAACTGCTGTCAACCATTGATTGCCAAAGCAATGAGTGTCAATCATCAAGATATGACCGATGTTGCGGATCTCGCCCGTAACTTGCGGCGTGTGTCCTACCACGGCTGTTTTGCCGCTTCGATGAGGTGGTGGAACGTTGTCAAAGATATGGGTCCAAAACAAAAGATCGTCGGGTTGATCGTCCAATGCCAAATCAGGGGCGTAATTCGCATGCACGAAAAAATAGTCTTCCTCTTCGTGGTACCGAACGCAATGACTCAAGAACAGCATGTGATGCTGGGGAATCGCCCGTGGATCACCACCGTAACTGGCCAGTGTTGCCTGGCCGCCATGCGTCATCCAGAAATCGAAATCACGACGCCCGGACATTCCCTTGAACATCATGATTTCGTGATTGCCAATCAACGGAACAAACCGACAGCGAGAAACCAGATCGACCAGAATTTCTAAGACGCCTGCCGAATTCGGTCCCCGGTCTACATAGTCTCCAATGCCAACGATGACATCGTCTCTTTTCGGTGAAATTTCCCGCAGCAGAGTATCGAGGGCCACATCGCAACCATGAATGTCACCAATCGCAAACAAACGAGGCATGAAAGTTCCGAAACGCGAAAAGACTTTAATCCACCGATTTAAATCACTGGCTATCTTCTCAAAAAACGGACATTTGCAAAAGGCTGCCCGGGATGACGTTTTGTCCATCTCGAAACAATCGAGTGCTGCTTGGTCCGCTCGCTGTCGACGGCCGTTTCCGCTAAATTTGAACCCATCATCAACATCCTCCATGGTCACGTGAACCGGAAATGTCTGCAGAACTACAGCTTGTCTCCCACTACGATTTTGACTTACCCAAAAACCTGATCGCCCAACAACCCTTGGAACGCCGCGACGACGCGCGATTGTTGGTTGTCGATCGCGCACAGGGAACTATTGAACATCAGCATGTTCGCGATTTGCCCGAAGTCCTTGCGTCTGGCGATTTGCTGGTCCTTAACGATTCACGAGTGATTCCTGCTAAGCTCGTTGGTTTTCGCGCGCGAACCCGCGGAAGATGGCAAGGCCTGTTTTTAGAAAACGAACATGGGGTGTGGAAGGTCTTAAGCAAGACACGGGGGAAACTGGAGCCAGGCGAGGAGGTTATTCTCCAGGATCGCAAAGGTCAGGAGTCGCTGACCTTGGTGATGGTCGCGAAACTGAGCGGTGGTGCCTGGGCAGCGATGCCGCAATCCGATCGTCCGTTTTTGGAGTTACTCGAACAGGTTGGCCGTGTGCCTCTGCCGCACTACATTCGCGAGGGCAACATGATGGACGAAGATGTCCGTCGTTACCAAACGGTTTATGCCACGAAGCCCGGTTCCGTCGCGGCTCCAACGGCGGGCCTCCACATGACTAAGCCGCTTATCGAAAAACTCATCAACAGCGGAAAGGGAATCACGCGAGTCACCCTGCATGTTGGACTGGGCACCTTCAAACCCATGGCAACCGAGTTGTTGGCCCAACATGAGATGCATTTTGAATGGGGTCAAATTGACGAAAAGGCCATCCGTCAGATTGAGCAATGCCAGACGGCTGGAAAACGAGTCATTGCGGTTGGAACGACTTCCGTGCGTGTACTTGAAACGGCTGCCCGTCAATTGCCGCTTGTGCCGTGGGAGGGAAACACCGATTTGTTTATTCGGCCTGGTTTTGATTTTCGATTGATCAACGGACTGTTGACGAATTTTCATTTACCCCGCAGCACGCTATTGGTTTTGGTTCGTACGTTTGGGGGCGACGAATTGATTCGACACGCGTATGAAGTAGCGGTGGCCGAGAAATATCGCTTCTTCAGTTATGGCGATGCGATGTTGGTTCTTTAATGCATCGCTTCGCGATGAAAGTCCAGGAACAAAAAACTCGGACCTGATTGGCCCGAGTTCTTTATTCGATATCGTGACGCGATTCGCTAAGGCGGACCTTAGTTCACCATGTCCTTCAAACCTTTCAATGGTCGCACGCGGACAGCGCGGCTGGCTGGACGAGCTTCCGCCCAAACCATCTCGTTGGTGCCAGGCTTGCGAACTTGACGTTTTGGCAGAGCTGGCTTGTTCTTCACGACGATTTTGCAAAGACCAGGAATGGCGAACATTCCAGGGCCACCTTTTTTCGAGATGCTCTTTGCAATTTCGGCGGCTAATGCGTCGAAAATTGCAGCAATGTCCTTCTTCGCCAAACCAGTGGCTTCAGAAATGTTGTTCAGAACTTCGGTTTTCGATGGCGCTTTCGCGCCGGCAGGTTTCTTTGCCATACTTGGGAGTCCTCCAAAGATTGTGAAATAGTGAAAACGGTGTGTTGTCAATTGTGCGTGAAAACACGAGAATTAGAATGATTGAGCTTAAAAGAACAAGCGGAGTTGAGCCAAAAACCGGCCAAATTTGCGATTTTTCCCAAAAAAAGTCGCGGAATCGTGGCAATTTTTCAATTATTACCCAATAAAACTAGCGATTTCTAGCCGTTCTCGCGCCTAGAATAGGCATTCTTGAACGCCAAGTTCCTACCCCTATTAAATCAAAAAATGCCAGCCTATTCCGACAACTACTGGATGCAACTCGCTTTGGATTTGGCAAAAAAGGGAGAGGGTTTCGTTGAGCCAAATCCCATGGTTGGTTGTGTTATCGTCCGCGAACAAACCAACTTAGGCAGTGGTTGCCATGAGCGATTCGGCGGACCACACGCGGAAGTTAACGCGTTGGCGATCGCTGGTGACAATGCTCGTGGGGCGACGGTTTACGTCACGCTGGAGCCTTGTTCGCATTTCGGCAAAACACCACCCTGCGTCGATGCGTTGATTGCTGCGAAGGTCTCTCGAGTCGTCGTTGCTCATCCTGATCCAAATCCACAAGTCAACGGAAGTGGGCTGGCCAAACTCCGCGCCGCGGGAATTGAAGTTGTTGAAGGTATCGAACAAGCGGCGGCGCATCAGCTTCTGCTCCCCTTCTTGACTCTCATCACCAAGTCACGCCCCTGGATTATCGCCAAATGGGCAATGTCGCTCGACGGCAAGATCGCCACCGTCAGCGGTGAAAGCCAGTGGATTTCGAACGAGACCTCGCGAGCCCACGCCCACGCGACTCGCCGATGTGTTGATGCAATTCTGGTCGGCAGCGGAACGGCCCGCGCGGACGATCCACTGCTGACGGCCCGGCCGCCTGGCCCGCGAAAGGCCGTGCGAATCGTCGTCGATGCCAGCGCGAAATTACCACCTAATTCCCAATTGGCCAAGACTGCGGGCGATATCCCGACGATCGTTGCAGTCGGTCCCGATGCCGATACGCTGCGGGTCAAGGCACTGCAAGATGTCGGTGTCGAAATCTGGCGCAGCGAAGTCGGAGACAAAGGCATGATGATTCGCCAACTGATGCTCGAATTAGGACGTCGGCAAATGACGAATGTTCTGGTCGAAGGTGGAGGCAAGCTCTTGGGCGTGTTTTTGGCCGAGGGTTTGATCGATGAAACCCATGTCTACGTCGCCAGTAAGTTATTGGGTGGTGAATCCGCTCCAACGCCGATCGAAGGCTCCGGTATCGCGAAACTCGCGGATACACTTCAACTGCAGGCACAACCGCCACAAATACTGGACGGCGATACGTTAATCGAAGCCCGCCGCGCCGGTCTATAAAACTCCACAGTCAATTCTTTTGTATGCATGGCGTGCAAAACGACTCGATCAGTTAGAATGGATCGAACCGCCAATTCAATCCACTTTTTCCTCGGGACTCATGGCCAAGGAACTGACTGAAGAAAATGCTTTTATCGAAAGCGTAAATACGTGGATCCATGGAATTGGGTTTGCGGCGAGCATTCCCGCGGGAGTCTATCTGGCGAGTTTAGCGCGTGGACAACAACGTGGAATGCTTTTGGCGTGCGTCGTCTATTCGATTAGCCTTGCTGGCATGTACTTTTTTTCGGCCTTATCACATTGGGTGGGAGACCCTGTCCAGCGCCATCGCATGCGTTCACTCGATCAAGGAACGATCTACCTGCTGATCGCAGGTACATTTACTCCCTTCATATTGAGCCAAACGTCCGGATGGTTGCGGATTGGCCTCCTTGTTTTTGTTTGGATTTCCGCAGCGGCAGGATTTTATTCCAAGGTCTTGGCAAAACACCGAATCAACAACATGACCAGCATTTATTACGTGCTTATGGGCTGGATTCCGGCCAGCGTCATGATCTGGTCGTCCACGCCTCTGTCCTTTGGCTGCATGCTCCTGGGCGGACTGTTTTACACCGGCGGAGTATTATTTCTGCAAAATGATCATAAGGCCTGGTACTTCCATCCGTTGTGGCACGTAATGGTTGTCCTCGCCAGCATCATTCATTATTTAGGAATCGCGTGGTTCGCCGTTCTCGGGTTGGACCGTTGAGTCCTTTCCCGGCCATCACTCGTCGCCCTTCGGTTGTGTTAATCCACCCGTGACAAGCGGAAGTCCAGCGGACTTGAGCGTCGCCTTGAGGGCTTCGACCTTGGTTTTGAACGATTCAATTTTTGGAGCGACTTCGTTCAGTTCCTTCTCTGCGATTTCAAACTGCTCGCGGTGCGTCTTGGTGGGTCCATGGGTCGACGAGGCTACGCTAAACAGGACGTTACTCAAACGGCCACCAATTGAAGGCACTTCTTCGTAACGACGTTCAGACTTTTCTCCATCGCCATTCAACTGCTTTTGAAACGCCTGCAGTTCCAAGTCAGCCTCGCGAATTTTCTTCAGCAACTCGCTAGGATCCGCCGAGGCCGATTTGACAGTCTGGCGGGCAGCGGAAAGGATTTCCGCTGAATCGCCAAGGTGTTTGTTGATCTCGAACAGTCTTCCTTGTGCGGTAAACAGCTTTTTCTGAAACTGAACAACCTCGTTGAAGTCAGCAGCTGGCAACGATGGAGTAACAATCGACTTGACGTTGAACTTGATTTCGTCCGTCAATTTTTCGACTTTGTCGTCCATCAATTTGCACAGAGTCACACGGTATTCACCGGGCGCTGCCAATACTCCGAAACCAGGCATGCCCATCGGTGCGAAACGGAAATCCCAACTGACGCGATGCAAGCCGGCCGAGTTCGGCAACTCGATGCGGTTGATGAAATTGCCACTGGAATCAGTGATTTGCAAGTAATGCAATGGCACGACTTCGTTCTTCTCGGCTTCGAGTTCTTCGAAAGTAGCGACCGGTGCATCCGTGCCGGATTGTTTGGCAGTTGCTTCCTTTTCCTTGCGAGTATCTTTTTTCGACTTAAATCCATCTTTCAGGTAGTAGCTGAACGTCGCTCCGTAGGTTGGATTGTCGGAGGTGAAATACGTATCGCCCTGGAATCCTTTGCGACCACCGATGCGGTCTGCTTGTACGTACCACAACGCATCGCGTACCGGAAATAGATGAGCCGCCCGGTCGAGTTTCTCGGCGGTCAACTCTCGCAATGGAGAATAGTTGTCGAGCACATAGAAACTCCGTCCAAAAGTGGCGCAGACCAAATCGTTTTCGCGTTTTTGAATCGCGAGGTCTCGTACTGGAATTGTAGGCAGACCGCTATTCAACTTGATCCACTTTTGACCTGCGTCCAGCGAAACAAAACATCCGAATTCCGTACCGAGGAACAACAGTTCTGGCCGCACATGGTCTTGCTCAAGACGCCAAACCAAGTGCCGCTCGGGCAGATTTGAGGCAATCGATGTCCAAGTCTTGCCGCGATCCGTGCTTTTTAGGACATACGATTTGTAATCGCCGGTTTTGTGATTATCCAGGCAAACGTAAACCGTATTCGCATCATGCCGATCGGCTTTGATATCGTTCACAAACGCGTTTTCGGGGACTTCGTAAATCTTTTCGATCTTCCGCCAATTGGCTCCGCCATCTTCAGTCACGTGGATCAAACCGTCGTCCGTGCCAACGTAAATCAGACCTTCGACCATTGGTGATTCACTGATTGAAGTGATGTTGCCGTACATGCTCATGGCCATCAGGTCAAAGCCGGCGTCGATACCCCAAACACGACCCATAATTGGCAATCGCCAACGGTCTTTACCGCGAGACAGATCAGGGCTGATTTTTTTCCACGATTCGCCGTGATCGTCACTGCGGTGCAAGAATCTACTGGCAAAGTAAACCCGGGCAGGGTTATGGGGACTGATCAGAATTGGCGAGTCCCAATTGAACCGAAGTCCTTCCTCGCCGGCACCTGGTTGCGGACGAACGTCGACCGACTCGCCTGTGCGGCGGTCGTAGCGACGGATATAGCCCTCTTGGGATTCACAGTAAATGATGTCGGGATTTGTTGGATTAATCGCGTTGTCGTGACCGTCGCCGCCGATTGTGACTCGCCAATCTTCGTTCGTAATGCCCTGGACGTTGCGGGTTGCCGTGGGTCCGTACAGAGAAAAGTTATCCTGTGTGCCGCCAACGACATGATAAAACGGCGTGTCGTAGTCGACGTCGACTTTATAGAACTGAGTTACGGGCAAATTTGGGAAGAAGCGATAGGTCTTGCAGAAGTCATCCGAGCGGTAAACGCCCCCGTCGCAGCCGACGAGGACGAAGTCTGGATCGTTGGGATGAAAGACAACCGCATGATTGTCAACGTGTTTAGTGCCGCCTTCAACGGGAACGAAATTGCGTCCGCCATCGATACTGCGAACCAAGGTGTTGTTGGCGTGGTAGATAACGTCGAAACGGTGCGGGTCAAGATAAATTTCTTGGTAATAGTGGGGCCCCGTGCCGCCTGAAAGGAAGTCGCTCATTTGCGTCCACGATTCACCGAAATCCTCGCTGCGAAAAAATCCTCCCTTGCGATTCACCGTCTCGACCGTGGCGTAGACGACGTTGTTCTTCTGGGGCGAAATTCCCAAAGCGATTTTGCCTTTGTCTCCACCGGGCAGACCGCCGCCCAGTTCCCGCCAGGTTTCTCCGCCGTCGGTCGATTTGTGGACTCCCGACTCTGGACCGGTGTTGAGCAGCGCCCAAACGGCTCGATGCCGCTGGTGCGTGGCCGCGTACATGACGTCAGGATTCTCCGAGTCAATCACCACATCGGTGACACCCGTGTAGGGGCCCTTGCTCAGCACATTCCGCCAACTCGCCCCGCCGTCCGTTGACTTGAACAACCCACGCTCGCCGCCCGACGACCAAAGCGGTCCTTGGGAAGCCACAAAAACAGTATTGGAATCGCGCGGATCGACGATGATCTTGCTAATGTGCTCAGAGTTTTTCAGGCCCACGTTTTCGAATGATTTTCCACCGTCACGGCTGCGGTAGACGCCGTCCCCGAAACCGATGTGTCGACCGCCAACGTTTTCTCCCGTGCCGACCCAAATCATGTTGCTGGAATTCGGATCGATGGTGATGCAGCCGATTGAG